>JADJPF010000023.1 GCA_016713405.1 Blastocatellia bacterium | reverse complement strand
AACATTATAAACTTCAAGGTCTTTATCATTTACTAGTTTTACTATTTTATCCTTAAAAGGTCTTAAGGTATCTATCATACCTGTGTATATAGGCATATCGCTTAGACTAGGAGCCGTACATTTTCCATTCTCAAGCATTACTTCAAAGACTAATTGCTTAAAATTTCCCTCACATATCATAATTTCATTGGGGCCATATTTATGTTGGTTTGCATAAGCTAGAAATTTACTTCGTTTAGGTTGTGGGTCATGCCGCAAATTCTCTCGACATGCTTTTTCTATAATTAAGCTCCAAGGCTCTGGAAAATTTTCTTTTAAGTATTTTATTCCTGCTTCAAAATCTCTACTTTTCATCTATTTCCTTTTAATCAAAATAATTAATAATTAGCTCCTTAATATATTATTTTTTCTAATCCAATGTAAATCTATAGGTTAAAAGTATAGGTGCAGGAATAGAGTTTTTATAATCTTCTGGAAAAGAAAAGGTTGTTTTACAAGCAGCAACAATAGCAACTTCTTGTAAAAGTGGATTATTAGCAGAATCACCACGTGCTAGAACAACATTTCCTTGCTCATTAACTTCAACTCTTATTAGAACATCTCCTGTAATGTTTTCTGCCTTTGCTTTTTCTGGATAAATTGGAATTTCTCGATGTATTACTTTTACAGGGACTATGTTGCAATATGAACGTTTTACTACTTTAGGAGATTGCTTATTTAATAAACTTTCTTCTATTTCTGTAATGTCTTCTAATAACAAATCTTCTTCAAAATTATTTTGAGAGGGATTTTCTTTAGATTTATTAGTGCTATCAATGTTTATAAAATAATTATTTGTATGATTTACTAATGTTCCAACAAAAAATGCGAGTATTAAAGTAAAAAATTGTTTTATAGAGTTTTTCATCTTTGTAGACTTCCTTTACAAAGTTATGATTTTTTTATTTTAGACACCAACTTTTTACTTTTGTTCCGCTTGCATTTTCTCTTTTTGCTATTGATTACAGGTATTTATTCCCAGTAGTTTTCCCAGTCATCTGCAAAAGCTTGTTTTAATTTTTCCAGATATTCATAGGTTTTAATTTTTACCATCCATAAATCATCCCCTTTTCCACCTTTGCAAATAACTCCTTCAACTACATCATATTTTCCTTCACGTACATCATCCTTAAATTTTCCTGTAAGTTTGCCTTTATAAACTACTTCTGCAATATTTAGCTCTGCAAAATCTACAATAAATTCATCAGGACTAATAATTTCTATATCTGTTTGCACATCAAATAAAACTAATTCTTTAGAGTCGTCTTTTTGTGCATTCCAGCAAAAGAATTAGGGCCAAAAACTCTGTAAAACTATAATTTCTGGGCTAGTTTGATATTTTGGATTTTCTAAAAATATAGTTTCTAGTGGTTTTGCAAAATTCTCTAAGAAAATTTCTGGTGACTCTTCAAGTCCTGGATGAGCTTGGTTAAAATCCTTAATCCCTTGCTCATCTAAATCAAAGCGATCTCGGCGTGTTCCAAAACCATACCAGCTAAGTTCTCTTTCCCATACCCAATGCAAATTTGTCCCATCATATTTCCTAAAAGCAATACAAGCTTTTGTAGGAGAATTTCTACTATCAGGAATTTTTGGGTAAACTAAATTAACTTTGACCATAGAATTTTTATAACTAACAGTATTTTATTTATTAATAAAGATAAAAGCATAGATCTTAGATTTTTTACAATAAATAATAACAATCAAAATCCTTCAAAAACTGTTATTTTACTTAAACTTAATCATTTAACACTAAGATTTTATCTAACAATGATAAACTCTATTGGGTTTGCAGACGTAAAACCCAAGTGTAGTAGTTATATAAAACTATAGAACTAAAGCGAGGTCTTTGGAAGATATGTCAAAAAAACCGCATGTAGTAATTATTGGAGGTGGTTTTGGTGGCTTAAAAGCTGCCAAAGAATTAAAATCGGCTACTGTTGAAATTACACTAATAGATAGACTTAATCATCATCTTTTCCAGCCCTTACTCTACCAAGTTGCTATTGCTGGTATTTCTCCAGCAGAAATAGCCTTTCCGCTTCGTTCAGCTTTGCGAAAACAAAAAATACTAATGTCATCCTAGATGAAGTTTTAAGCGTAGACTTGAGAAATCGGACAATAAAAACTACTAATGGTCAAATTAACTATGATTATTTAATTTTAGCCACTGGGATGAAAAACAACTATTTTGGCAATAACAAATGGGAAAAATATGCTATTGGACTTAAGGATTTAGATGAAGCAATAGAAATTCGTCGTCGTGTGCTAGTTGCATTTGAAGAAGCCGAGCGTGAACAAAATGCAGAAAAAGAACGTCAATTACTAACTTTTGTTGTTATTGGTGGCGGCCCGACGGGTGTTGAACTAGCTGGAGCCTTAGCTGAACTTGCACGTCATGTATTAAAGTCTGATTTTCGCACCATTAACCCTACATCTACAAAAGTAATTTTAGTTGAACGGGCTGATAAAATTTTATCCTCATTTCCAGAAAATCTTTCTCAAAAAGCTACTGAACAATTGCAAAACTTAGGTGTAGAAGTTCGCACAGGTGTAAGTGTTGTAAATATAAATGCTGAAGGTGTAGAACTAGATAAAGGATTTATTCCTTCTGCAACTGTGCTTTGGGGCGCAGGTGTACAAAGTAATTCAATTACTAAAACTTTAGGAGTTGAGCTAGACCGGGCCGGACGAGTAATAGTTAATAAAGATTTAACCATACCAGGTCATAAAGAAGTTTTAGTAATTGGTGATACAGCTTGTTTTACACATCAAACAGGCCAACCATTGCCGGGCGTTGCTCCTGTTGCAATGCAGCAAGGCGTTACAGCAGCTAAATCAATAATTAATATGCTAGAAGGTAAAGAACCCCTAGAATTTCACTATGTTGATAAAGGAAGTATGGCAACAATTGGACGTTCAGCAGCAGTTGCATACTCAGGAAAATTACAATTTAGCGGTTTGCTAGCCTGGGTTATGTGGATGGCTGTACATATTTTCTTTTTAATAGGTTTTCGCAACCGTTTTATAGTCTTTTTTCAATGGGTTTGGTCTTATTTTACTTATAAACGAGGTGCGCGTCTTATTACAGGCCATCGCTTGCATGCAGGTGCGCCGGAGGAAACCCAACTAGGAAAACAACCTGAGCAAGTTTTAACAAAATAGCTAGATGCCATCTTTGGAAAGATTTTTGTATGTTATAATCGCCAAAGCTCTGTTTATCAGTATTTTACTTAGCTTGAAAATAGAGCAAATATCTTTATTTAGTGAGGTTTGGCGTGACCAAAAAATCTAAACCAGATATTCGTATGATTACCCGTCTAGTTCCACCAAGTGGAAATTTAGTGCAGGGTCAATCTGAGGTGGCCCTAGAACCAGTTTTATCAGCCGCGCTTAATCAAGTAATAAGCGATGGGCTTAACCATTATTCATTATTTGAAGGAGTGCCTGAACTACGTAGAGCAACAGCAGAAAAAATAGCTCGTTTTAATAAAATTAAAATTGATGTGGATTCTAAACCCTATCAAATCCTTATCACTCCTGGAGCAACAGGAGCATTAGTATCAATTGCACATACTTATTTGACTAATGCTTCAATGATTTTATTTGAGCCTTATTATCCTTATCACAAAAAAATCCTAGAAACTTGTAATGCTAAAGCAGATGTAATTGAACTGCAAGGACAGGACTTAAAACTAGATGTAGCTGAGCTTCGCGCACGATGTCAAGCAGGAAAAGAGCGCAAAGACTACCCTCTCAAAGCAATTTTAGTTTGTAGTCCAACCAATCCAACAGGAAAAGTTTTTACTCGTGATGAGCTACAAGCAATTGCTGATTGTTGTATAGAATTTGACCTTTTATGTATCTCTGATGAAGTTTATGAGCATTTTGTTATTTCAGAAGAAGACCATATTTCCATTGCAACACTACCAGATATGTACTCACGCACAATTACTTGTAACTCTTTTTCTAAGTCTTGGGCGGTCTCTGGCTGGCGTTTAGGCTATGTTTTTGGTGCTGGCGAGTTAGTAGGGCCAGTTCATAATGTAGGAAATATTTTTTATGTTTGTACTCCTACACCACTTCAACTTGCATTAGCCCGTGTTTTAACTACTGATGAAGGCTATTATGAAAGATTGCGTAGTGCCTATGCAGCTAAACGAAAGATTTTAACCGAGGCTCTAACTAAAGTAGGTTTTGATGTTTATGATTCTCGGTCTAACTTTTATGCTTGGGCAAAAATTCCTGAAAATTTTGCTGATTCAGAAAGTTTAACTCAATTTTTAATTGAAAAAGGCCAAGTTGCTGGTGTACCTGGCACAGCTTTTACTGATAGTGCAGCAGGTGAAAAATATATGCGTTTCTGCTTTGCTCGAGAAGAAGATATGCTCATAAAAGCAGCAGAACAAATTGTTAAAGCTCTTTCCTAACCCCTTTGTTTGATAGCTTCCCAAAGAAATCTTTGGGAAGCTTCACATCATTAAAATTTAATCTTAATTTAGCTGCAAAAGTAATTAATAAAAATGGAATTAACAACTATATTTGAGCAATTAGCAATAGCTTTAGGTTTAGGTTTACTTGTTGGACTGCAAAGAGAGTATGCTGCTGCTGCACATTTAGCAGGGTTAAGAACATTTCCGCTTATTACAATTTTTGGAACAGTTTGCGGACTTTTAGCTAAAAGTTTTGGTGGTTGGGTAATTGCATCCGCTTTTTTATCACTGGCTGCACTGGTTTTAATAGGTAATTTAATTGCTTTAAAAAATGAGACTTCCTTAGCAGGTATAACTTCTGAAGTAGCTATTTTATTAATGTTTGGTGTTGGAGCTTTTTTAACTGTTGGCCCGCTAGAAGTTGCTATTGCTATTGGTGGCTCTGTAGCTATTTTACTACAATTAAAAAACCAGTTACGTGGAATACTAGCTAAATTAGGAGATAATGACTTAAAAGCAATTATGCAATTTGTATTAATTGCTTTAGTGATTTTACCTGTATTACCTAATGAAACCTATGGCCCATACTCAATTTTTAATCCTTATAAAATGTGGTTATTAGTAGTTTTAATTGTAGCTATTAACTTAGGTGGATATATAATTTATAAATATAGATTTTTCCAAGAAGATGTAGGAATTTTTGTTAGTGGCATATTAGGAGGAATGATTTCTAGCACTGCAACTACTGCTAGTTATGCAAAACTTTCTGCAAATGCACCTGCAAATAATAATGCTTCAACTCTAGTAATAATTCTTGCTTCGACCGTCGTTTTTATTCGTGTCCTTTTAGAAATTGCTGTTGTAGCTCCAAGCTTCTTACCTAAAGCAAGTATACCGATTTTAATAATGTTTGTTACTTTTCTACTGCTTTCTTTTTTACTTTGGTTTTTTGGTGACAAAATTACTGGGCAAATGCCTGAGCAAAACAACCCTGCTCAACTAAAAACTGCACTGTTTTTTAGTGTTTTTTATGTTGTAATTTTATTTGCTATTGCTGTAGCTAAAGACTATTTTGGCAATAAAGGAATTTATATAATTGCAGCAATTTCTGGCTTAACAGACGTTGACGCTATTACAATTTCTACGGCTCAACTTGTTAAAAATAATACATTTGATGCTGATAATGGTTGGAGAGTTATTTTAATTGCAATAATGGCTAATTCGGTCTTTAAGGCTGCTATGGTAGCATTGCTTGGTAATAGACAACTTTTTTATAAAGTTTCTCTTATCTACATTTTAGGGTTTATTGTTGGTATATTTTTAATATTGTTTTAAGCAAGGAAGAAAATGTATGAAGCAATTAAGAAAACTTCTTTTTGGTACATTTGATGAAATGCCAGAAAATCATAAAGAACAGTTTCTTAATGAGTTAATGCATGTTAGTTACCTTCAATTAAAGACTTTTGCTTGGTTTTGCATTATTTGGAGCGGTTTTGCAATGTCTTTAATTAATTTCTTAAATATATTTTCTTTTAATTCTGTTTTTGCAAGACCTTTTTGGCTATTACATTCACTACTTCTTATTAGCTCTTTAATATTTTGGCTAATTTTTGACTATAATATACCAAAATTTAGTAAAAACATCAACTCTCTTCATAGATCACTATCGTTTATATATTTGATTTTTATTATTGCTTTTTTTGACATTTTATTTTTACAAACAATGATTGTTAGAAAATATGCTTATATTTATATATTAATGACTTTTATTTTATCTTCTATATTTTATTATCCTAGTAAGTTAATACTTCCTCTATTTTTTAACTATATATTTTTTATTTTATCAATACGAGAGTTAATAAATATTCCTGAAGCTTATTGGGCTGGCACTTTTAGCACTTTTGTAGCTTTTTATTTTGCTAGGTTTTCTTTTAATATTCGGATGGGTAATTTTGTTAATGCCAGAATCATAGAACAACAGACTATAGATTTAGAAGCAAAAAATTTATTATTAGATAAAAAAATGAAGAACTTAAAGAAAAAATTCAGAAGGTAGAGCTATCAGAAAAAAAAAGCATCAGAAGCTAACCAAGCTAAAAGTACATTTTTAGCAAATATGAGCCATGAGTTACGCACACCACTAAATGTAATTTTAGGGCTACTTCAAATAATGCAGCATAAAAAAGAACGTGAAGCAGAAGAGAAAAAATACTTATCTATTATGACACGTAATGGAGAGCATTTATTAGGATTAATTAATGATGTGTTATCTATTTCAAAAATCGAGACAGGAAAATTAGCCCTTATAGAAAAGCCTTTTGAGCCTTTTTTGCTGCTAGAAGATATTGCTTCAACTTTTGCTACTCGTGCAACAGCAAAAAATTTAGAATTTATCTACAAGCCTGCTAATAATTTACCTCAGTATGTTTTAGCAGACGCAAACAAACTCCGCCAAGTTTTAGTCAACCTTATTAGTAATGCAATAAAATTTACTCAAAAAGGTAAAATTATATTGCGTGTAAGTTGGGACAAAGATATTGCTAGTTTTGAAGTTGAAGATACAGGGATAGGAATCCCAGAAAATGAGTTAGAACAAATATTTGAACCATTTGCACAGGCTAGTAATAGAGAGTCAACTCAGGAAGGGACAGGGCTTGGACTATCTATTAGTAGGGATATTATCCATTTAATGGGAGGTAAAATTTATGCTAAAAGCAATTTAGGTAAAGGAAGTTGTTTCTTTTTTAATGTTAAGTTACCTAAAAGCAATATGGAAACCAGTCAAACAGAGTTTGCTAGAGTAGTTGGTTTAGCAAACAATCAAGCTACATTTCGCATTTTAATAGTTGATGATTATTTAGAAAGCCGTTATTTACTTTCTTTAATGTTACAAAAAGTTGGTTTTTTAGTTCAAGAAGCGGCTAATGGACAAGAAGCTATTAAAATCTGGTCAGATTGGCACCCTAGTTTAATTTGGATGGATATGCGTATGCCTGTTTTAGATGGTTATGAGGCAACTAAACAAATTAGAAAACTAGAGTTAAAAAATAAAACTCTTAAGCCTACTGTAATAATTGCATTAACAGCTAGTGCATTTAAGCAAGAGGAATCAGAAATTTTAAGTTGTGGTTGTAATGATATTTTAACAAAGCCTTTTCGAGAGATAGAAATTTTTGACACTTTAGCTAAATACTTAAAAGTAGAATTTCTTTATGAAAATATAATCTCTACAGAAATCTTGCCTGATAAATTACTTACAGAAATTTTTGAAAGAGAAAGATTAAACCAAGTGCCATCAGAATGGCTAAAAGAACTTACTCAAGCACTTACAATTTGTGATACTGACAAGGCTGAAACTATAGTTGATCAGATTAAAGAAAAAGATTCAGAATTAGCAAGGCAGATGCAATCTATGATTAGCAATCTAGAGGTTGACAAACTCTTAGATCTTATCGAAAGGGTTAATTAATGGCTAAAGCAGATATTTTTGTAGTAGATGACAATATAGATAACATAAATGTTTTAGAAAAAATCCTAAAAGAAAATCAATATAAAGTTAGAAAATCAACCTCTGCAACTCGCGCTTTAACAGCAATACGTACTCTACCACCAGATTTAATCCTCTTAGATATTTCAATGCCTGAATTAAACGGCTACGAAGTTTGTCAGGAACTAAAAAAAGACATTAACACTAATAAACTACCTGTAATTTTTATTAGTGCTATGGATGATGTATTAGATAAGGTTAACGCTTTTAAGGTAGGTGCAGTTGATTATATTTCTAAGCCTTTTCAAGTCGAAGAAGTTCTTGTACGAATAGAAAACCAGCTAACAATTCACTTTTTACGTAAAGAGTTAGAAGAAAAAAATCAACTTTTAGAAAATCAATACCAAGAATTAAAAAAAGAAAAAGAAGCTTTAATAGAAGAGCAAAAGCGAACAAATAAAGTTTTTTCCACATTAGTAGATCTATTACCAGGACTGGTTTTAGATAAAAAATATAAATTAGAGAAAAAAATAGGAAAAGGCGGCTTTGGTGCGGTTTATCGTGCAATTCATCTTAATTTGCAAATGGCTGTAGCTATAAAGATTTTTCGCCCCTTTACAGGTAGTGAAAATAAACAAGCATTAGAAAGATTTCAACTAGAAGGAATTTCAGCTTGTCGGGTAAATCATCCTAATGCAGTTACTGTAATTGATTTTGGAATCTCTGAAAATGGAATGGCTTATTTAGTTATGGAGTTATTAGAAGGCTACACGCTTGCTAGTGAAATGGCTCAAAGGACTATTTTCTCACCTGTAAGACTAGCAGAAATACTTATCCCTGTTTGTAATGTCCTTAGCAAAGCACATCAATTAGGTATTATTCATAGAGATATAAAGCCAGATAATATTTTTCTTCATAATTCAGAAAATGTTGAAATTATTAAAGTTGTTGATTTTGGAATTGCTAAAATAATTAGTCAAGTAGAAGGTTTTTCTCAAGAATCTTTAACCCAAACAGGTCATCTTATTGGTACACCAAATTATATGGCACCTGAACGGCTACAAGGCTTGACCTACAATGGTCAATCTGATGTTTATAGCTTAGGTGTAATTGCATATCAAATGCTTTGTGGAACTCTGCCTTTTTTATCAGATTCTAGTAATTTTTTTACTTTAATAGGGACAATTTTAACCCAAGAACCTAGACCACTTAGAGAACTAAATCCTGAAATTTCTGTTTCTTTAGAGCAATTAGTTATGAGTGCTTTAGTTAAAGATCCAAAAAAACGCCCTACCCCAGATGAATTTGCTGAACAAATGCTTTTACTGCTAGAACTTGACCCAAACAGAATGATTTCAAATAGTGAAAGGGTAGAAAAAATTAGTTTTGAAAGTTCAGATTCTACAATCACAAATAAAACGATTAATAAAACAAATTTCATTAATAATGATACTTTGTCACATCTTCTTGATAATCAACTAATTACACAATTACTTAATAAGTGGAATGACGGCGAAAAATTAGCCTTAGATAAGTTATTACCTTTAGTTTATACAGAACTTCATAAAATAGCTGATAGTTATATAAGAAAAGAGCGAAGCAATCATACACTTCAAACAACTGCACTTATTAATGAAGCTTATATTCAAATAGCAGAATCAGAACTAGAATGGGAAAACCGCAAGCATTTTCTTGCCTCAGCAGCTTGTATTATGAAACATATTTTAGTGAATTATGCGATATCACATAATAGAGCTAAACGAGGTAGCAACTTTTATAAAATCCCTATTGAAAATATTCTTCACTTGTCTAAAACACAGGATCTGGATTTATTTGTTTTAGAGGATGCTCTAAACAAATTAGCTGAGGCAAACCCAAGACAAGCCCAAATAATAGAGTTAAGTTTTTTTGGTGGTTTTACTTCAGAACAAATTGCAAAACTATTAGATATTTCAGATTCAACTGTAAGACGTGAATTAACTGCGGCTAAATCTTGGTTACAAGAACTTTTATCAAAATAATCTTCCTAAAATCCACTATATCTTTATCCTAAATTTTCAAATTTACCGGAAAAAGTTTTTATTTTGTGAGCAGTTTTGTTTGAAAAAACTGCATGTCCTAGATGAAGACCAAAAGAAATCACGAATAAACAAGAAGGAGCATAGAATTTATGCTAAAAGTTAAGGCAAGAGGACTTAAAACAGAACTTTCTCCATATAACCTCAAAGAAAGACTATTGCTTTGTTTTATTTGTTTAGTTTTCTCTTTGCTTATCTTTGTCCCATCCTTTGGTTTGCATTCTTCGGCAAATTCAGCAAATAACTTAACTCAATCCAAAATCAATGAAGCTATCAATCCACTAGCACTTGTTCAATGTTCTAACATTAATTTTGATACAGGCTTTATTACTTCTCGTTCAGTAGCAACAGGTGATATTGATGGTGATGGCAAAATTGATTTGGTTATTGGCAGTAATGCTACTGCTTCAACATCAATATTAAGAAATATTGGTACTAATGGTTCTCCTGTTTTTAATGGCAAAATCGATTTAGATTCTGGCATTAATGCTGTGGCTGTTTTAGCAACTGATGTAGATGGAGATAGTAAACTTGATGTAGTGATTGCTAATGCTGGTGGGGCTAATACATTATCAGTCCTAAGAAATACTAGCACCCCTGGTAATATTTCTTTTGCCCCTAGAGTTACTTTTGCTACTGGTAATCAACCTGTTTCACTGGCAGCAGGAGATTTAGACGCAGATGGAAAGCTTGATATTGCAACTGCTAACAACACTGCTAACACAACATCAATATTTAGAAATACTAGTAGTGTTGGAAATATTTCTTTTGCTACAAAAATTGATTTAATGACTGGTAGCAGTCCCCAATCGGCATTAATAGGCGATATAGACGGGGATGGAAAGCTTGATTTAGCTATTAGCAATTTTTCTAGCTCAGTTTCATTATTTAGAAACATTAGCACTTCTGGCACTATTTCCTTTGACACAAGACTTAATTTTTCTATTAGTGGTAATCCTCGTAGGGGAGTTATAGGTGATATAGATGGTGATGGAAAGCTTGATCTGGCTTTTGCTAATAGTAGCACTAGCAATATTATATCAGTGTTAAGAAACACTAGTACAAGTGGCACTATTTCCTTTGCTTCTACAGTTACTTTTGCCATAGGTTCTAGCTCTTTTGGTATAACAATTGGTGACTTAGATGGGGATAGTAAGCTTGATCTAGCTGTTACTAATCAAAATAATAGTAGTCTTTCTGTATTAAGAAATACTAGCATTTCTGGAACTGTTTCTTTTGCTAATCAGCAAATATTCCCTATTGGTGCAGGTTCTTCGGCTGTAGTGGCTTCAGATTTAGATACTGATGGCAAATTAGATTTAGTTTCTGCTAATGATACTAGTAACTCAATATCAATTCTAAAAAATACTAGTATGATTGGTGCTATTTCCTTTACTACCAAAAATCTTAGAGGAAATGAGTTTCCTACTGGCACTAATCCTTTTGCAGTAGTAACAGGAGATATTGATGGGGATGGTAAAGTTGATTTAATTAGTGCTAATCGTCCAGCTAACACAGTTTCTGTTATAAGAAATACTAGCTTAAGTATGTCTGTTTCTTTTGCTCCTAAAGTTGATTTTGCTGTTGGTATTGGCCCACGTTCATTAGTAATTGGTGATATTGATGGGGATGGTAAAATTGATTTAGCTGTTGCTAATAGCAATAACAACACAGGCGGAGCATCAACAGTTTCCATATTAAGAAATACTAGTTCAATGGGTTCTATTTCCTTTGATAATCAACTTACTTTTACTGTTGGTGACAACCCTAGTTCAATAGCAATTGGTGATATTGATGGCGATGGTAAACTTGATTTAGCTATTGCTAATGCAAATATTTTATCTAGTAATCCTATTCAAACAGTTTCAGTATTAAGAAATAATAGCTCACCTGGTTCTATTTCTTTTGAAACTCAACTTACTTTTAATGTTGGTAGTAAACCTGGTTCAGTAGCAATTGGTGATATTGATGGCGATGGCAAACTTGATTTAGCTGTTGCTAATTCTGACAATATTTCAAATGTTAATGTTGATCCTGATACAGTATCAGTGTTAAGAAATACTAGTTCAATGGGTTCTATCTCTTTTGCTAACCAAGTTACTTTTCCTACAGGTATAATTCCTCAATCTGTAAAAATTGGCGATATTGATGGCGACAGCAAGCCAGAACTTGTTGTTGGTGAAACTAACACTAACAACATATCAATTTTTAGAAATACTAGCAGCACAGGTATTATTTCTTTTGCTACTAAGATTGATTTCAATACTGGCGGCGGAGCTAAAGCTATATCTTTAGGTGATCTTAATGGTGATAGCAAACTTGATATTGTTTCTACAATTTCTAATGAATCTAAGATAGCAGTTTTTAGAAATACTAGCTCTATTGGTTCTATAACTCTTGCAACCAAAATAGATTTCCTTGTTGGGGAAAATCCTTTTTCATCAGCTATAGAAGACTTTGACAAAGATAATCGCCTTGATATTACTACAGCTAATACTACTAGTAATAGTGCTTCTGTATTAAGAAATATTTGTTTAGGACAAGTTTGTCCAACAATAACATTAAGCCCAACTAGCCTTGCTATGGCAACAAGAGGCATAACTTATAGTCAAACTATTACGGCAATTGGTGGAATTGCCCCTTATATCTTTAGTCTTACATCTGGAGTATTACCAACAGGTATTACTCTTTCTAGTGCAGGTTTATTATCTGGTACAACTACTCAAACAGGTTCTTTTCAAATTACTATAACCGCAACTGATGCTAATAGCTGTACAGGCTCTCAAAGCTACACTCTAACAGTAGTTGGAGGTGTAAGTAATAACACGCTTTATGTTGCTGATACATTAAATAATCGTGTTCAACGTTCTACTAATAATGGTATGACTTGGCAAAGCGTTGGAAATGGCCCAGGAACTTCACCAGGCCAATTTAATACTCCTCGCAGTGTAGCAGCAAGTTTTGATGACACAATTATTTTTGTTGCAGATACAAACAATAACCGCGTCCAACGCTCTACCAACAGCGGAACAACCTGGACAGTAATTGCAGCAGCAGGAACAGCCACAAATCAAGTAAATAGACCTAATAGTGTATCTTACGATGAAACAAATAATAAACTTTATATTGCTGACACAATGAATAGTAGAATTCTAGTTATAAGTAATGCTACAAATGTAACCCCAATATTTGAAATATTTGCAGGGGCAACAGCAGGAACAACCGTAGGGAAATTTAATCAACCTCAATCAGTAGCAGTAAATGCAAGTGGAATGGTCTATGTTGCAGATACAGCAAACAACCGTGTACAAATGAATATAAACGGTCTAACTAATGGTTGGTTAGTTTTAGCTACTGCTGGACTGGAAGTTGGTCAAATGAATACACCAAAAGGTGTTTATGTAGATGATAGCGGACGTATCTGGGTAGCTGATACAGCAAATAACCGTATTCAAGTTAACACTAATGGAATTTGGTCAATATTTATGGGTGCTGGAACTACTATTGGTTCAGTAAACCGACCTGAAGCAATGGTTGTTAACCTATCAGGCAATCTCTTTATTGCTGATACTGGAAACAACCGAATCCAAAGCAAACCTGTTAATGGTGGTGTAGCTAGTTTGGTAGGCGGGCCCGGAACAACATTAGGTAAATTTAATCAACCTAGTGGCATTCGCTAGTAAAAACTCTAGGTTTTACTCCTTTTTCTTTATCCATTCTAATTTATAGCTTGGTACTAAAAAATACCAAGCTATATTTTTTTATTTTTGATGAAAATTACTAATTTTTTACTTAACAAAAATCCGATATACTTAATGCTTTCGTATTACAATAAATATATTAATATTAAAAACTTTTTGGTGTAGAAAAATGAGCCGACCATTACAAACTTTTCAAGAAAGATTAGTCTTTACTTCTCTTAGTGGAAATAATTTACCTAAACGCAATGATTTCTTTACTGGTAGAGAGAATATACTTAATAAATTATATGAGGTATTCTCTATAAATGAAAATAATGCAGTTATCCAAGTCCTTAGAGGTTTTAATGGAACTGGAAAAACACATACAGCACTTGAGTTTTGCTATCTTAATATCACTAAATACCAAAATATTTTTTGGATTAATGCTAAAAATGAGGTTACTTTTAGCAATAGCTATTATGATATTGCTCGTCTTTTAGGTTTAATAACAACTGGCAGTGTTAACAACTTTAATTCTCGTCGTAATATATCATTGGTTAACAATTGGTTATCTACTCACTCTGATTGGCTTTTAGTTTATGATCAATTGGAAGATATGGCATTATTACCAGAATATTTACCAGCTAATTATCAAGGTCATATCTTAATTACTACTAAATGCCAAGACCTAGCAAATTATTCTTATGTTATAAATTTAGCTCCTTTAAGTGTTGATGAAGCAACATTGTTTTTATTAAAAAGAGCAAATTTAATCGCAAAAGATGAAAAATCGTTAGAAAGTATTTCTGATAAAAATAAATTCCCAGCACAACAAATCATCCAAGAAGTTAATGCCTTACCATTAGCTTTGTCTTTGATTGCTGCTTATATTGAGCAAACAAAGTGTTCATTAACAGATTATCTTACTCTATACCAAAATATTAAGTACTTTCCTGGTAAGCTCACTGACATAAGTGGTGAAGAACTTGATATTGACAATATTATTAATGCTATTTACAAGTTGACTATTGACCAAATAAACAAAAAAAATCTTGCTGCAACAGAGTTACTTCAATGCTGTTCAATCTTATCATTTGAAAAAATTCCAGAAGAGATATTTATAGAATCAGCGCACCTTTTGAGCGATATACTTTCTGATTCATTTAATAATTTTTTTATCTACAATGAATCTCTTTCGCTTTTGTTAAATTATTCATTGATAGAACGAGATAATATTGATAACTCTATTTCCCTTCATAGTTTGCTTAAAACATCTATTGTCAATTCAATGAACTACAATACTAAAGTTTCATTAGTTGAAAGTTTGACAAAGTCTTTAAATTATTTGGTGTTAAAAGATCCTCAAGGCTCTCAATTTACCTTTTTACATCAAAGGATATTATCTTCTGCCCTAGCATTGTCAGAATTTATTATTTCCATGAAGTTTAACTGTTTGGAAGTAGCTACTTTATTTTACCAACTAGGAATTTATTGCCAAAAGCAAATGCTATTAGACTCTTCTTTAGATTGTTATTTTCTTGCGCTAACTAGCTATAGAAGTACTTTTGGCGATAATCATTCTTGTGTTGCTGTCACACTTAATAATATTGGTGAAGTTTATCGCAGCCAAGAAAACTACTACTTAGCCTTAAATTGTTACTTACAATCACTAGAATGTTACAAAGAATCTTTTTCTGATAATCACCCTTCTGTTGCAATGACTTTAGCTAATTTAGGTATTTTATGTGCTGAAACAGCTAGAGAAATGGAAGCAGTTGATTATTACAAAAGAGCTATAGCAGTCTTTGACCTATCGCTAGCCAATGATCATCCTTGGGTTATTAAAACAATAAGAATGTACTCTAATTTACTGTTTCAACTTAATAGAAATGAAGAAGCCCAAACTCTATTAAATCGCATCAATGTTTAATCTATGGGGAAGTCAATACACTGTAAACTAAATTTTCTGACTATAGTGAAAGAGCAGTTTTTAACAAACTGCTCTTTCTAACTAAACATTAAAAAGATATTTTTACCCCTATCTGAAACTGACGAGGTGAAAAAGCAGCACGAAAGCGATCACGTGGTGCAGTAAAGCGATTTCCATCTTTAGCAGGTAAATTAAAATTACCATTAGCATCAGGTGGGAAAATAGGATTAACATCACTAATATTGGTTCGATTAAATAGGTTAAATGCTTCTATTTGAAATTGTAAGCGATATTTTTCATTAACAGTAATGCTACGAGATAGCCTTAAGTCAACATTAGCAAAACCTGGAGTTAAACCGCTGTTTCGAGCAATACTAGTAGAACCTACTAAAGGTCTATCACCTGGAGGGTTGTCTCCATTTAAGTTTAAATCCACTCCAGCCAATAAGTTATAAGCGCGGCCAGACTCTAAATTAACTATGCTAGATAATTGAAAGTCTCTCAAAAATGGATTTTTTGTATAGGACAATTCCCAAACACCAGAAAAAATAAATCGGCTACGAACGTCTTGTAGTGATAATCCTCTTTCGCCTCTTGGGTTTGTAGGATCTACAGATTGTTGTAGTTCATTACGAATATCAATAAAATTGTCTATTGATTTTGCAAAAGTATAGCTACTTAAGAAACCAAATAGCTTACTTAAACGACGATTGAATGAAACACTAAATGAGTTGTAGTAGCTATCATAAGCATTAGTAAATTCTAAAACATCCCCTTTTGTTGTATCAATTCTTCCTGTCATTGCACTTCCTGTAGGATCTCCAACAATTGGTCTGACAATAGGATTTATATTGCGTTGGGATAAGATTTTTAATCCTCTAACAAAAGCATAGCTCACAGAAAGAACTGTATTACTATCTATTAAGTAGTCTATCCCTAGATTTGCTTGCTGTGTATAACTAGCACGTGGGTTAGGTTGGTTGATAAAACCTAAACTAAGTTGAGGAATTAAGCTAACACCTGGTGGTAAAGTTTCTCCAATAGGTAATCGCCTATTTGGTGAATTATATAAAGGGATTGATAAAGGAAATTGTAAGGATAATATTTGTAAAGCACCTTGTTCTCCTTCATTACCAACAAGAGCAGGCCCATAAATAGTAGGAGCAAAAAATAACCCATAACCTCCATGGATTCGCATTTTAAGTAATCGGTTAGGTTGATAAGAAAAAGCTACACGCGGAGCAACATTTCCATTATTACTACCTAATACATCAACACGGCTAATATCATAGCGCACTCCCAATTTTAATAAAAAATTAGAACTTATCTTTATGTCATCTTGAAAGAAGGTAGAAAAAGTATTTCTAGCAACATCAGTTGTTCCACCTGTAGTACGTGTAAAGCCTTGAATAAATGCAGCAGGTAAGCCAGAATTAGCTAAATCCAATCGAGGAAACCCAGGTATCATTCCTGGTAAAGCTTGAGATAAACCCATTAGAAAAGCTTTTTGTTCTGGGGTTCGTAGTGAAGGATCAAATGCTTGTAATCCGCTAAATGCAGGGCCACCAAGAGGGCTTAAATCTAAGGGTTGAAAGAAAGCAAATCCTGCTCTAAATATAGGAACAAAGCCTGATGCTATACCATCTCTAGTATAGTCTGCTCCAAACTTAATTTGTTGAGAACCTTTACTAAGACTAACATTATTAACTATTTGATAAACATTTTGTATTCTAGGTTGTGGTAACAAAGTCCCTGCACCAAAAACTACTAAACCCTCTGGAGCAACAATGTTAACCTGTGGGCCGTTAGGGTCAATAGGTACAATTGTTTGGTTTCTACGACTATAAAGAAACCGAGTTTCATTGACTAGATTTGAGCTAGGATTGACATAGCTATTATTAACAGCTATGGAATTATCATCTAAAGACAATCGACCAGCATTAGTATCTGCTACTCTTGAACCACCTATTAAATCTCCAAAAGGTTCACCAGCACCATTGAATGTACGTCCATAATTATATCTAACAAAAAGCCTATCATTGGGAGCTATTTGGAAATCTGTTCTTGCCAAAAAGGTAGAAGTACCAATGCCAAAAGCTATAGGGCCATTACGAATAGAAAAACCTTGACTGTTAATTGACCTTACAGTATCATCTGTAATAGTTACTACACTATTTTGTTTTACAGATAAACGTTCAAAAGAAAGGAAATAGAAAGCTTTGTTTTTCTTAATTGCTCCTCCCAAAGTTGCACCAAATTGGTATTGCTTAAACTCAGGTTTAATTGGTGAAAAAGCATTACGGGCAGCAATAGACTCATTACGATTAAGAAAAAATAATGAACTGTGTAGTTCATTGCTACCACCACGAGTAATAATATTAATTACTCCTCCTAAAGCCTTACCAAATTCAGCAGAATAGCTATCAGAGACAACTTGAAATTCCTGTACTGCTTCCTGACTAAATGTTGAACGCACCCCTCCAGGAGCCGCATCATTATTATCTAGACCATCAATAGTAATTGAGTTATTACGAGCAGGTAAGCCATTAAAGGACAATCCAGAAGTAGCAGCAACACCTTGTTGAGGTGTGCGATCTGGTGTAACTCTAGGAGAAGTTAAAGAAAAATCTAGAAAATTTCTTCTATTAATTGGTAGCGAGTCTATTCTACCACGATCATTATTTGAACTACTTGCTGTTCTATTTTCATCTAGGATATTGTTTGCAATAACTTCTATTATTTCCTGCTCTTTTGCTTCTACAGTCAAAATAAAATTGTAATAACTAGTTGTTCCTAATGTTAAATTGAATTTTCTTGAAATCTTAGCAAAGCCTTCGGCATAAGCAGAAATTTCATAATTGCCGGGAGGAAGTTCATTTAGTAAAAACAAACCTTTTTCATTTGTTTGAATTTCTCTTGTTTGATTTGTTTGTAAGTTTACTGCTGTTACAGAAGCATTAACTATAACTCTACCTTCTTCATCTGTAACAACACCATTAGCATTAGCAGTGGTTGCTCCGCTTTGAGCTAAAATAGGCTGGGGATTACCTAATAAAAAAAAGTATAAGAGCAATATTAAGAAAACAAATTTAAGTTGCTTACCATTGTGCTGCATCAGTGTCTCCAATCTATATATTCATAAATTTTAACTTGACTTTTGAAAACTACAAATTAGGAGGATCAATTTATACAAATCTATACATACGGTTTATGTATATTATTTGTATTCTTAATAAAAAGCTTTGTATTACTATCAATGTATAGTCTGCAAGAGACTAATAAAGACTCAATAATAAAAATGTCTTGATCTACTATTGTATGTTCTATCATTTTTCCAAAAACGCTGAGTAATCTAAAATCATTGTTATTACCAAGATACATTTCTTGACTCAAGAGTTTTAGCCTTTGAAAATCCTTTTTAGCTAAAGCTTGCTCAAGCGATAAAATGACTTGTTTTTCTGAAGAAATTTTTGTGTGGGCAAAATTTTTTTGTGTATTTTGAAACATAATATTAGTGTTTTTGCAGATTATAAATTCCTTTTGATTAATAAAATAGGTAAGCCAAGTATTATAACTATAATAACCTAAAATTTTTACTTTAGAGATTTCATCTAAAGCTTTGATGGTTTTTGCCAAGAGATTTCCCATTCACAATGAGAACAACTAAGGGAAAAACATTTAGTATGAAATACTTTGACATTTTCTAGGCCATTTAATTGATTAGTTCTTTCTAACCAACCGTAAATACGATCACACATAACTGGTTGAGTTGGTATATTTGTTAGTTTAACAATAGATTTTCCTTTGTCTACCCTCAGAGTCTCCATCTGACCTTTATCATATAAACTAGACCAAATTATAGAAGCTTTTGCTAAATGTACGTTAGGAGTACGTATTTTTGAGTAAATATTATAAGTACTTTTCATTCCTATTTCAGCACTAAATCTTCCTGCATCTCTAGCAAAAAGCCTTATAGGTTTTCCTTTAATAGTAGCGGCCATTATGGTTAACTCATTTAATGTAGACACAGACACTTTATGAGTGGGAAGGATATTGTTATTAATAATTTTGTCTTTATATTCTGAACTAATTTGAGAAATAAATTTCTCTTTTTGTTGTTGGTCTAGTTCTTTAAATATATAAGCCAACAAACTTAACAAAACATTCCCTTTTACTAAACCTGCATCTTGTTTGGAAACAACTGTTTGACTCATCTTTATTCTATTACCCTATCAATAATTAGCTGCTTTTTGTTATGAAATACTAGAGGTTGTATAAGTGATAAGAGCATGATCAACAGCCTTTTTAAGAGCTTTAATAGAGCCATTTTTAGGTAGAGAAAAATCTGCTCCAGCAACTAAAACAGAGTTTTGAATTTGTTGGTCATAACACAAGCCAGAACAAACAATAATTTTTGCTTTACCATCAGCTTTGCGAAGGTTTTTTAGGAATTCAAAAGTATGGTTTTGTTTAGGAAAAAAACCATTAATGTCAGGAACACGCAAATCTGTAAGAATCAAATCGGGTTGGTGTTGAATGGCCGCTTCTATTGCATCATTGGTATTAGTAGCTTGTAAAATCACATGTTCTTTTAATACTGTAGAGTATAATTCACAAATAGTTTGATCATCTTCTATGATTAGAATAGTAGACATGCTCTCACCTTTGCCTTTTTTAATCTTTAATTCAAATAATCAGTAATATAACTAGCTATATAATATATAAAAAACAGTGAGGCTAACCTTACCTAATTTAGTAAAGTATTTTATAGTTATTAAAATGAAAAAATATTGCCTAAGTAAAGTTATAAACTACAAGTAAAGTATTCAAAGTAACAATTGCACAGTAATTATAGGGGCTATTTTTATTAATACAGGCATTGTTTGTTAGGGGTATCTGGTAAAGTTACTACTATCTACACACTAGCTATATGTAGGATAGCAAAAATGCGATAAACTAATCAATAGTTTTGTTTATTAAAATCCCTATTAAACCGCTTAAACCGCGGCCAGCCAGAAATAATTGCTGTAAGGGTAGCTAAAGAGCTAATAACTAGCTATAGTTGAACGCAGAATCAGCAATTTACAGACGCTAAGAACTATAAAAATATTGGCAATTTTTCCTTTCTACCTTTGGCCCCGATCCATTGGAGTGCTAATATCTCACATGATTACTTATCGGTGCTAGAAGTATCTAGCCCTAAATCTATTATTCCATCAGTTGTTAAATTTAAGGGATTAGTATCACTATTGATAGGATCATCTGTTTCGGCTACTAATGGAGGAAGTTCTAAAGGTGATAAGTCTCCTGATAAAATTGTTACATTTTTGATTCCAAAGGAAACTTGTTTTGACTCATTTTCTGTTATTTTGTCTTCCACTTTATTTGGCTCAAAAATTGGTTCTATAAGTCCAGGAGGCTCAAAAAGAGGCGTTGAAGGTGCTAAATCCGGTTCAAAAATTGGCCCTGATGGAGACAGGTCTGGCTCAAAAGTTGGTATTTCTTCTAGTATTTCAACTCCATTTTTTGCTGTCTCTATAATCTTTTGCCTAGCCGCTAGTTCTCGATAAGGAATCGGAATTTCTGCTGAAGTACGATAAAATTCTGGTGGTCTTTCCAAAAAAGCACTTTCTTGTATATTTTCTGTATTATTTTTACCTTCTATAACTTCTACGTCATTAATACTAAACTGTTTCTTATCTTCTACAGCACTACCCAGCAATTTTTCTTCTAGTGCTGTTGGTTGTAGTTCTCGAATTAGCCCAGTTAATGAAGGTATTTTTTCTAAGAAAATAGCTGGTGAAAGTAGTCCAACCAAGCTATTTGGTTCTGTAGGTGCAGGCCCGTCAAGACAAATAATTACACCTTGAGTTTTTGGATCTACTTTTAAGTTTTTAGTTGAAAGATAATCAATATCTATTGATTTTGCTGATAAAAAGACTTCTGTATGAGCAGTAAGTTTACCAATTTTTAATGTATTTCGTAGCTGAAAATCTAGTTTTGACCCTGTAACTACTTGTACTTGCATTGATTCACAGCTAAAACTAGCGGTTTCCTTTATTCCAATATGTTGGCCGTTAAATTCTGCCCCAGAAAAATTTAATGTATTAGCAGACACAGCATTAGCCTGAACACGTCCCCGATTGATCGTTATTTCCTCATCAACACGAATAACTTTACTTGATAAAGATTTAATATCAGCAAAGATTTCCTTAGCGCGAATTTCCATTATGTCAAAATCTTCACCTACAATTTTCACTTTTCCATTAAGGGCTTCTACGCTAGTCAGATTCTGTTTTTCTCCCTCAGTAGAAAAAATATGCACATCCCCATTTAATGATCGTATTACTGCGCCAGCAAATTTAGCATGTAAAATAATATCGCCATCATTAACTATTTCTATTCCGCGTTCTGTGAGGGAAAACTGAGCCATTGCAGGTAGCACTAAAACGTTTTCTTTTGACATTAAAAAAACTCCCTAAATATTTATAGTGCTTAATTTAACCATAAAGCCCTTTTTGGTCAATTGTTGATTGAGATATAAAGTTTGAAATTGGTCGTATTGCACTTTCTAATTATTAAATATGAAAAAATCCTCATCTTATTCTTAAAAACCCATTAATTTATAAGCTACTTTACCAGCAATTTAATGGCACAAACTTTGCGTTCTATATATTAAAGCAGGGCAAATAAAAGTGTTTGTTAAGGTAGGAGTGTATGAAAAAGAAAGTAGTTTTTTCTATTGTAGCAATTATATTTATAATTTTTCTAGCAATTCAATTTGTCCCTTATGGGCGCAACCATTCTAATCCACCAATTACAAGCGAACCTAATTGGAATAGTGCAACAACTAAAGACCTTTTCTCTCGTGCTTGTGCAGATTGTCATAGTAATCAAACATCTTGGCCTTGGTACAGTAATATTGCTCCTGTTTCTTGGTTAGTGCAAAAAGATGTTGAAGAAGGACGAGCTAAATTTAATGTTTCTGAATGGGGAAGAAAATCTGAAAATGAAGGTCATGAAGCAGCAGAAGAAATTCAATCTGGTGAAATGCCACTTACTACTTATTTGCTCACACACCCTAGAGCAGATTTATCAAATCAAGAAAAAAATGATCTTATTCAAGGTTTATCTGCTACTTTTGGTGACAAAATTGATAAACAAGAACATTCACATGCTCAAGAAGATGATGACGATTAAAATTAGTTGTTTCATTATCAGACAGTATATTAACAACCACCTTCCTTTGCTTGGTTGCACCAAATAGCTAAGATTAATACAATGGGGCTTTGTGCTAATTACTCATTAAATTGGGGTTAATAATGGTTAGAAACCTACCTGACTTTCTCTCTTGCCTTGATAAAGAAATTCTACTAGCTGATGGAGCTAAATCAACTGTTTGGCTAGAACAAGGTTTAAGTCCTGCTAGCTCAATGGAACAAAATTTATCTAATCCAGAAAATGTTATTAGACTTCATCTAGAATATATTGAAGCAGGGGCAAGAATCATTGAAACCAATACTTTCCGAGCCAATCGACTCCAACTTGCACGCTTTGGGCTAGCTAGCCAACATCAGGAAATAAACGCTGCTAGTGTTGCTATTGCTAAAGAAGCCGTGCGGCGTAGCGGAAAACAAAATATTTTTATTGCTGGTGCAATTGGGCCACTAGGGGCATTAGTTAAACCTTATGGTAATCTTTCTTTGTCAGAACTTGGAGCTATTTACCAAGAACAAATTAAAACTCTTTATCAAGCAGGTGTAGATATATTAGTTATTGAAACCCACCCTAGCCTTCTAGAAGCTTTAGAAGCTGTTAGAGCAGCACGAACTATAGATTCACGTCGTCCAATCATTGCACAAATGACATTTCTTGAAGATGGACTCTCAAAATTTGGTGATGAGCCTCGTCGAGCATTAGAAGCACTTGCTGCCGCAGATGCCGACGTGGTGGGTGTAAATTGCAGCATTGGCCCACATCATATGTATAATTTACTAGTAGATTTTCTAAAGACTACTAATTTACGTGTTTCTATACAGCCTAATGCTGGACACCCTCAATTAATTGGAAATCGTCAAGTTTATCTAACTTCTCCAGATTATTTACAAGAATATGCACGTCTTTTTGTTGAAGCAGGTGCAAACATTATTGGTGGTTGCTGTGGAACTACACCAGAACATATTCAAGCAATGTCTAAAGTAGTTACAGGTCAAAAACCGCGTCATAGCAGCCATACTTTAAGCTCAGATCCAATAATTGTTACTAGTTCACAAGTTAAAATGAGAGATGAACTAGAAAAAAAACTTGGTAAAGAGTTTATAGTTACAGCAGAAATAGACGCTCCTTCAGGGCTTAATTACAAATCAAATATTGAACAAGTAGAAAAATTAATAAGCTTAGGTGTTGATGCTATACAAATTACAGATAATCCAAAAGCTAGAGTAAGAATGTCCTCTATTGCTTTTGCTCATTTAGTACAAGCTCAAACTGGAATGGAAGTAGTCCTACATTTTAGCTGTCGTGATCGCAATTTGTTGGCAATTCAATCTGAATTAATGGGAGCCGCCGCGCTTGGTATTCGCTGGATTTTAGCTTTAACCGGAGATCCATCAAGTGTTGGAGAATTGCCATCAGCAACTTCCGTCTTTGATGTTAATTCTGCTGGTCTTGTACGGATTTTACACGGTCTAAATCAAGGTTTTACTCTAGCTGGAACAGACATTCAAAGACCTACCAACTTTCGCATTGGTGCATCTGTAAACCCGGCAGCACCTAATCTAGATGTAGAGTTAGATAAATTAAAAGAAAAAATTGACAGTGGTGTAGATTTTGTCCAAACCCAACCAATATTTGATTTAGATCTGCTAAAACGTTTTGCAGATAAGACTAAAAACCTTAACCTACCCATCCTAGTTGGACTAATGCCGCTTAGAGATGCTCGACATGCAGAATTTCTTCATCATGAAGTGCCGGGAACAAAAATTCCTGACAAACTCCGTAAAAGACTAAGTAATACTAATAAGGCTGAATTATTTAATGAAAGTGTTGCTATTACCCAAGAATTATTATTAGCAATAAAAGAGCTTTTCCCAGGAGTTCATATTTTAGTGAATGAAGATACTAGAATTATTGAAAAATTATTAATTTAAGCATTTTTTAGCAATAACTTCTGTGTCCAGACGAACAGAAATTAATTTAGAAATACCTGGAGATTGCATTGTCACTCCATAAATTGAGGCTGCCATTTCCATAGTACGCTTACTATGTGTTATTACTAAAAACTGTGTGTTGTTACTCATATGTTTTACTTTTTCAGTAAAACGCCCAATGTTAATTTCATCAAGTGGCGCGTCTACTTCATCAAGAACACAAAAAGGGCTAGGGCGAAATTGAAAAATACTTAAGACTAAGGCTAATGCAGTCATAGCCTTTTCCCCGCCTGAAAGCAATAAAATATTTTGTAATCGCTTGCCTGGAGGTTGTGCATTTATATCAATGCCGCTTTCTAAAATATCCTCTTCGTTAATTAATGACATTTCACCATGTCCGCCTCCAAAAAGCTCTTGAAACATAACAGAAAAGTTAGCATTAATTTTTTGGAATGCTTCACGGAATTTAATACGAGAACGGATTTTGATTTCCCTTAAAGCTGCTTCTGTAGCGTCAATTGCAACTAAAATATCTCTATATTGTTCTTGTAGAAAGGCTTGTCTTTGTTCTGCTTCGGCTAGTTCTTCAAGTGCCATCATATTTACAGCACCTAAATCTAATAATTTATCTCTAGTTTCAACTAACAATTGCTGAACGCTAGCAACATCATTTTGACTTTCTAATAACTCATTTAATTCTGCACTAGTAGGACTATTAATTAGATCTACAATATTTTCTGTAAGTTCATTTAAGCAATTTTGTGATAAATGTTGTAGGTCGCTTTCCTGACGAGCCTTTTCAACCTGAAAATTAGCTTTTAACTCTCGGTGCTTAGAAATTTGGTTTCTTAGGTCTACTATTTTTCTCTCAAGTTGGGCTATCTCGCCATTTTTGCTAGCTAAGTCTTCTTCAGCCTTAGTTAGATTGTTTTCTGTAATTTGTATTTCTTTTGTTAGGTTACTAATTATTTTTTCCGCTAAAACTAAATTATTTTTTAATTCCTCGCCACGTTTAGCTAGTTGTGTTAAATCAAACTTAAGTTTTTCATTTTGTTGGATTAGCTCTTGATTTTCTGTAATTAATTTTTCTAAAGTTTGTTTAATTGCTCGGTAGCGTTCTTGTTTAGCGGCTGTTTCTGTTTTTAGCTCCATTAGTTTTTGGTTTGCTAGCTCAACATCAGGTTTTACTTGACTAATTACAGCTTTTTTTGCAGCTAAATTATTCTCTATATCAATTTTATATTGCTCTGCTTCTTGTAATTCTTTAATTGTTTCTATAATTCTTGCTGCTAATTTTATTATTTCTTGCTCATTTTCTGTAACTTTTGTTTTAACCACTTTAATTTGTTGGCGAGTTCGTTCAAGCTCTTTAGCACTTTGTGAAACTTCGACTTGTTGCGCAGCTAAGGTTTTTTCCTCTGTTCTTAACAAAGAATCAATTTCTGCTTTTTCTTCTTCTAGTTGTCTGACTTTTTCTTGTTGAACATTTAATTTATTTTTAGCTGTTATTTCATCTGATTCTAGGTTAATTAACTTATCATTTAACTCTTTAATCTCTCGTTTAAGCTGTAAAACATTGCTGCTAACTTTATTAAAATTAGTAGTTAAAAGCCTTCCGGCCCTAACTTTTTCGCCATTAACAGTAAAAAACAAATATTGTGGGTTATTCGCGGAAAGCTCTAAAGCTATTTCTAAATTATCAGTAACAAACGCTTTAGCAAGTTCAGGAAAAGTTAGCTGAAATAAATTTATATACTCTGCCTTTAATCCTAATAAATTTAGTAATAATTTTGCTCGCTTATCATCAATATTAATAGTTATTGTCTCTTGGCTATCTACTTTATTTTAAATAACTAAAAAGCTAGCTTGGCCTCCTTTTTGCTTACTTAACCATTCTATAGCGTTAACTGCATCTACACTTTGTTTAACCAAAATTGTTTGTAAAACATCTGTAAGCACTTTTTCTACAATAGTTTCATTTTCCACCTTTACAGACAAAATATCGGCTAATGTACCAACTAAATTAAACTGTTTTTGTATTTTTTTATCACCAAGGAGTTTTTGCACAGATTCGCTAAAATAGGCTTGTTTTTCGTCTAACTGTTTTAATGAGCCAAGGCGGTCTTCACTACGAGCAATTGAGCGTGTTATTTCATCTAATGTTTTTTGTGCTTGTAAAGTGCTTTGTTTTTCTAATTTTAAGCGGTCTTCAACATCTTCTAAATCCGTTAAAAATGTCTCAATTTTATCTTCTGTTTGAGTAAGTTTCTTACGTAATTTATTAAATTCCTGCTCAGAATTTGCAAGTTGCTCTTCTGTTTTTCCAAGTTCACTATTTAACTGCTCTTTTTGCCAATTAGCCCGCTTTTGATTATCTAATAGCTGTTGGTGAAGGTTTTTTAACCTCTCTGTATTACTTATTTCATTTAGCTGTTGTTTTTGAAGGCTATCTAACTGTTTTTCTAACTCAGCTAAATTTTTTTGCTGAGAACGATAAACTTTTTCCTGATTATCCAAATCTTTTTCTAGTTTATTTACTTGCTCGCTTAATATTTCTTTGTCTATTTTATGTTTAAGGATTTCTTGTTGATTAATTACAAGCTTTTCTCCAATATTTTTTATTTCTTGCTCAGAATTAATAATTCTTATTTTTATTTCCTTTTCTTGCTCTTTTTGATAATTAATTGAACTATGTGTTCGCTGTGATTCTATTTCTAATTCTTTATGGTGTTCTTTTATTTGCTCTAACACTTCCTTATATTTATCAACTTCTAATTGTAAAACATGACTTCTAGCTTCTTCTTTAGTAAATTCAATTATTAAACTTTGCTCTATCTGTTGATTCTGATTAAGTTTAGCTACCACGCTATTTAGATTATCATTAATTCTTTTATATTCATTAATAAAAATATATTGCCAATATAGGCGGATTTGCTCCCGTAATTTACGATAACGGCGAGCTTTTGAGGCTTGTTTTTTTAGCACTGCTATTTGTCGTTCAATTTCTGCCAAAATATCATTTAGGCGAGACAAATTTTGTTTAGTTGCTTCTAGTTTAAGTTCGGCTAAGTGCTTTTTGGCCTTAAATTTAGTAATTCCTGCTGCTTCTTCAATTAATCCTCGTCTCTCTTGTGGTTTAGAAGAAAGGATTTGTCCAATATGGCCTTGCTCAATAATTGCATATTGCGCCCCACCTAAACCAGTACCAGCAAAAAAGTCTTGAATATCTCGCAACCGGCAAATATGCCCATTCATTAAATAATCGCTATCCCCAGAACGATAAAGCCGACGACAAACCGTTATTTTTTCGCCTTTTGTAATTGTAGGCAGGCTTTTTTTCTTTTTGCTAACTTTTTTAGCCTCTACTTCTAACGTGTTATTAGCTAATAAGTTATCAATTTTTACATTTGACTCTTTAATCTCAATATCATCGGCTTCATTATCACGTGCAGAAATATCTTATGTAGCCATAAGCGTTAAAGTGACTTCTGCTAGCCCTAAAGGTTTACGTTCAGCCGTCCCATTAAAAATTACATCTTCCATTTTACTACCGCGTAAAGACTTAGGGGACTGCTCACCTAACACCCAAGAAATAGCATCCAAAATATTGCTTTTTCCACATCCATTAGGGCCAACTACAGCAGTTATTCCTTGATGAAATTTAACTTCTGTTACTTCAGCAAAAGACTTAAAGCCTCTGATTTCTAATTTTTCTAGCTTTAACATAATCAAAACAAATGACTTAAAAGATTTGCACAGTTAAATATTAATTTTTAATTATTTAACTTTACTTGTAAAATTTCCACACTATAGATTAGCATTGCTATTTTGTCAAATTTTCGCCTACTAATCTAAAATTGTTTTTATTTATGCTATTAAATTTGCAAATTTGCTTACTTGTATTATTACTATTAGTTACAATAAATTTTTTTACTAATTACTTAACAATAAAGCTAGTTTTACCAACACTCAAAGTAGAATCAGAGGAACTTTTAGTTTCTGTTTTGATTCCTGCCCGTAATGAAGCTAATAATATTACTGATTGTTTAATATCGCTTCAAAATCAAACTTATTCTAATTTAGAAATCTTAGTGCTTGACGATGAAAGCACAGACGACACTAGCAAACAAGTTGCTAAATTAGCAGAAACAGACAAGAGAATAAAATTAATTACAGGTCAAAAACTGCCTAAAGGTTGGGTGGGAAAGTCCTGGGCTTGTCATCAGTTATCAGACGTGGCAAACGGAGATTGGTTACTTTTTACTGATGCTGATACACGTTACACCCCTACAGCAATTTCAGCTAGTGTAGTTTTTGCAACTAAAGAAAAGGCAGATTTACTATCTTTATTACCAAAGCAATTAGCTCCTACAACTAGCACCCAAATAATGATGCCGCTACTTTACTTTATCTTTTATACTTTATTTCCTGGATTTTTTTTAAGTAGAACTAAAACCGAGTCTATTTCTGCGGCCATAGGGCAATTTTTATTATTTAATCGATCTGCTTACCAAGCAATCAATGGTCCTAAGAGCGTGGCAAGCTCTATTGTTGAAGATTTAGATTTAGCAAAAGCTGTAAAAAAAGCAAACAAAAAATTAGTTGTAGCTGATGGAACGCTACTTTTATCTTGCCAAATGTATCAAACATTATCAGAACTATGGAAAGGGTTTACTAAAAATTTCTTTGCTTCTTTTTCTTATTCAATTATTAAGCTAATAGGCTTTATTATTTTTAATTTAATAATTTATATTTGGCCTTTTATAGCATTATTAATAGCAACAAAAACTGTACTTTTTATTACTATTTTTCAAATATTACTAGTTTATTTACTAAGGATTATTTTACTAAAGCGTCATAGCTATCGAATTTATAGCGTTTTGCTACATCCTGTTGCAATAATAGTAATGCTAGCAATTAGTTGTAATTCTATTTACTCAATTATTAGTAGTCGTGGAGTAGTTTGGAAAGACCGTAATTACCAGCAAAACTAAGAAATTTAAGAGTCTTATCTTTTTTCCAAGTAAAATACCTTAATCAAAGTCCAAGATCCAACTAATATAAAACCGACCCCAGCAATTATAGAAAGGTATTTTTCATTTAAGTATTTTGAAATTAGGCTGCCAGCCAGTACTCCTAAAGCAGAAGTAGTTACTAAGGCTAGAGCAGAAGCAAAAAAAACACCCAGCGGTTAACATTTTGCCCAGAAGCAAAAAGCATTGTAGCTAGCTGGGTTTTATCGCCTAGTTCAGCAATAAAAACTGTTATAAAGATGGTTATAAAGTTTTTAAGATCCATTTTTTCCTCAAAAATTATTATTGATCTAGTTTAATGTTTAACATCAAAAATACTTAACTACTTGTATTTTATTTATATGTTTATTTTTAGTATGTTCTTGTTCTTGCAATTAGTTAGTTAGCAAAGTATTATCAAATTTATTAACTCTCAAAAAATCAGGCTAAAAAATTATATGCAAGGCTCACTTTTAACAACCCCTTTTCCAGAAATCCTACGAGTTATTTATAATGAACGTCGAAGCGGTGAATTAATAGCAAAAGCTACAGTAGAAACCGCTAATCTAGAAAAACATGTCTGTTTTGAACGTGGACAAGTTGTTTTTGCTTCTAGCAACCAACCCGAAGACCGAATTGGTGAAACTTTAGTCCGTTATAATAAATTAACACGTCAACAATTAGAACAGTTCTTCACCCAACTTCCTTCAGGACAAAGGGTAGGACGTGCATTAGTTGAATTTGGCATACTTAGCGAAAGAGAGTTAGTTAATTATGTCACCCTACAATTTATAGATATTATTTATTCTGTTTTTAATTGGAAAACAGGCAATTTTCAATTTAATACTGGTGAAAATTTAGCTCCAGATGAGCTAAAAATGAAATTTTCTACTCCAACAATTATCCTAGAAGGAATACGTAGGCTTAACGATTTTGATGTAATTAGAAAAGGTATAGGATCAGCATCTAAATGGCTACATACAACAACTACAGGTCGCTCTAAAATCCAGGCCATAGCCTTTAATCCTGTAGAACTAAGTTTAATGAATATGGCTAAAGAGCCGATAGATATATTAAAACTACTAGTAAATTCTAAAGATAGACCTGAAAAAATTCTACAATCTATTTATGGATTATTAGTAATAGGAATGCTTGAACAAGTAGATGAGCCTGCTCAACAAGAACAACCTATTTTCCCTGGCACAGATATTACACCTACAGAATTTGAAGCAATAAGACAAAGAATTATGTCCCGTGATCCAAGGGCAATACTTGGAGTACAACCACAAAATAATATAAATGAAGTTTATGAAGCATACCTACAATTAGCTACACGTTTCCATCCAGATAAATTTGCTAATGCACCTCAACAGCTAAAAACTGAAATTGAAATAATTTTTAACTCTATTAATGAAAGTTACAATTATATTCGTACTGCTCCAGTTGCTCCACCTCCACAAGCTATGCAACCTATAATGCCCGCTCCAAATACAATGCCTCCACCCTTACAACCTCAGATGCAACAACCTATGATGGGTTATGGTATGCCAGGCCAAGGCTATTACCCACAACAATCTATGCAACAACCTATGCAACCGCAAATGCCATCACCTTTTGCCCCTCAAACACCTAATGCACCTTTACCTAATACTAGGTTACAAACCGGTGCAGCAAGAAATATCTGGCAAACCGGCGCAGTACAACAAGTTCCTCCTCAACCCGGCTATGCTACGCCAAATAATTATCAGCCGCCTCAACCACAACAGGGTTATTATCAACCTAGTAATAATCCATCTGTAAATCCTGCTATTAACCCATTAGCACAGCTACAAGCCTCTAAACGAAGTTCTATAACTCGTGCTGTTTCTGATGAACTTGACTATAAAGGGGAAAAAGATAAAAACCCATTTGCAGCACTGCAAAAAAAGAATATGGGAGCAGACCAGGCTATTAGCGAAATGTTAGATTATTTTGATGATCGCCGCGCACCTCTTTTTACTTCTGATGCTCTATCAAAACTACTACGTACCAAACCTCCAACAACCATTAGCCAAAAAGAGTTAGTAGAAACTATTATTAATTGGGCAAGAAATAAGTCTAGCGTTATGGGGTGGCCGATACCTATAATTTTATTAAGAGTAATAACTTTAATAAAACAAGCAGAGCAATCTCAGCTTATAGAAGACTTTGATGGTGCTAACTTTTACCCAAATTTTATCAATGAGTTAGCTAATTATTGTAATCCAGCAGAAGCTGAAGAATTTATGCGTGGTTTAAGTAGTATTTAAGAATATGTCAGAAAAGAAATTTTTTACTCCTAAAAAAACTCTTTTACTAAAAAATTTTTTTATCCATTGCTAGCTTGTTGATTATTTGGATATTAATAGATTTTTATGGCCCTGGTCAGCTAATTTACGTAAATTTAACCCTGTAGTAATTGCACAGCTAGAAACTAAAATGTGGCGTGCCTATTATGATAAAAAACCTGCTGAACTTTACTATTTACTAGTAATAATGCTTAGAGAACAAAATAAATTACCATTTTGGCAAGCTAATCTAACTGCTTATTATGCAGCAAAAGCCGCTTTTGCTTTTAAGGAAGGAAAAAGCCGTGCTGATTATGAAAAAGCTATTCCCTATTTACAAAATTATTTTGCATCAATAAATCATATAGGTAATATGTCTAGTAATACTCAAGAATTAGCTAAATTAGAGCTAGAATGGTGGATTGTTCATAGAGAAAGAAAAACCTATGGTGAGCAAGCTTTGGTTAATGCAATTGCTGAAACTTCAGCAAAATTTTATGGTGTTGAAATAAATAAGCTTAACTCTTATGCTGAGGCTCGTACAAAAGCAATGCTTTATCGAGACAACCAACAAGAATTAGGTAAAGTAACAGAAGAGGATTGGAAGGCAATTGAAACTGATCTAACTCAAGCCTATACATCTTTAGTGACAGAGATAAACCATTGATAAACAGCTACTTAGCTTATACTCTCAACTTCTTTAATTAAAGTGCGTGAGCGTTCTGCAATACTAGCATAATTATCATTATTAATATCTGCTAATCTAAATATACTACCGCCAACTCCTACAGCAAAAGCCCCTGATTGTAGAAAATCTTTTACATTATTAATAGTAACGCCGCTAGTTGGTAGAAGTCTAACTTCTGGCATAGATTCTTTTAAGGTGTGAATATAAGAGGAAGCTCCAAGAGTATAAACAGGAAAAACTTTAATTAAAGGGACTCCAAAATCCCATGCAGACAAAATTTCTGTAGGAGTAGCAGCACCAGCTATAGGAAAAGTTTTTTTGCTAATAGAAAATTCAATAATATTAGCATTTGTATGAGGAGAGGAAATAAATTGCGCTCCACCTTTAATTGCTCGATCTGCCATATCAATAGAAATTACATTTCCAGCACCAACCCTAATAGCATCTCCATATTTACGGCGCAAATCAGAAATAACCCTAACGGCTCCAGAAGTTGTAAGAGAGATTTCTATTAATTTTAACCCTCCAACAACCGCCGCTTCTGCTGCTTTTAATGCTGTTTCTGCTGAGTCGGTTTTTATTATGGCAAAAATTTTATGACGTTCAATAACACTTAAGATGGAAAAATCTATCATAAATTCCAACTAACCCCGTAAAATAACGCGTGCTGGCGCACCATCAGCATTTTCTATTTTTAATGGTAGGCAAATCATTTCATAATCCCCTGCTTCAACTTCTGCTAAATTTAGCCCTTCAATTATTATTACACCGCTTCCAAGCAAGGTTTTATGGGTTTGGTAGTTAGTAGATCCATATTGCTCAATCGATAAATAATCAATCCCTACAAGCTTAATTCCTGACTCAACCAAAATTTCTGCGGCATCAGGTGTTACATAAACATAATCGGTGACAAAATTTTTGTTACTCCATAAATAAGAGTTCCGGGTCTTAAAGATTAACCTTACACAATCGCCTAAATCTATTTCCTTAAGCACATTTTTATCAATTTTAGCTGAAGGGATTTCTACAACACGAGTGCGTCCAATTAATAAATTAAGTGGTATTTGGTCTACTTTAATTCCTGTTTCAATAAAATGATAAGGTGGGTCTATATGTGTGCCTGTATGAGAACCAAGAGAAATAGAGCTAACATTACAAACACCGCCTTTAGCTATACTTTCTCTTAAATGAATGTCTATCTTAGGATCACCTGGATAAACTGGCATTTCAGGGCTAATTGGCACTGAAACGTCATAAATTTTCATTAGTTTTACTAGTACAAAATTACTGTACTGCCTCCACTAAATATTTATTTTAATTAAATTAAAGCAAGGAAAATAATACCGTAACATTGGCATATTATTTTCCTTGTTATAGACATATATTAAAAAGCTAAAGATTTATTTAAGCTTAAAATTCACTTTAGCTAGGACGTTTATTCTTTAGTTACAAAAACATTACTTATGCAAAAGCATGCATATGCTTACTTTCATGTTTAACGCAAGCTCTATTTAACGCATTGTCAACTTGATCTGAGACTTCTTTTTCAGAAGAGACTGAAACAATTGCTAATTCACTGACAACTAGAAACTTAGCTCTTTCTAGCATTCTTTTTTCACGAAAAGACAAAGGTTTAGCTTTACTTAAGTAAGTTAGATTTTTTAAGATTTCTGCTACAAAAAATATATCACCTGTACGCATTTTATCAGAAAAATCCTTAAAGCGATCTTTCCAATCTGCTGGAGGTTCAGAAAAATTATCGCTTAGAAGTTTCCATAGTTGTTCACATTGATTTTTAGCAATTGGCATTCTGAGTCCAACTTGTTTGGCATTATTAATTGGCACCATTACAACAGAGTTAGTAGCAGAAAGGCGTAAGTGATAAAACTGGTTATCCGCACCATCCATATATCTAGTAGTTATTTGTTCAATAGTTGCAACACCATGATTAGGATAGACGACTTTTTCCCCAATATTAAATAACACAAAACACCTCCCTATAAATAAAAACAAAACTTGAGAAAAAAAATTTTACTGTGAAGATCATATATTTATTCTTGAAAAATTTTCGCAGGCTCACCAACCATTAGATTTTCAGTAATTTGAAATAGATGGAAAACGCTGTTAATTTAAGAAGAGCGAATCACTAATGGATTTTAACATTGCTGTTACGTTATGGTCAAGAAATAGCTTTATTACAACAAAATAAGCTAGAAACTACCTAGATTAATTTGCCAGGCTACTCATTTACTTAAATTTGTCTGACAATGGGTTGCTTAATTTTGGCTAGTTTGGTTAATATTTTCTCCAAAGAAATAACTAATAAAGCAGGAACATTTAATGACATTAGCTGTAAGTATTTCCCCTGACGACAAATCAGAATTAATTTCTAACCGTCGATGGTTTCATAAACACCCAGAATTAAAATTTGAAGAAAAAAAGAGTGCTGAGTTTATAGCTAAAAAGTTAACTAGTTTTGGCTACAAAGTAGAAACTAATATTGCTCAAACTGGTGTAGTAGGGTTAATTAATAGTGGTAAACCTGGCCCCTGCCTAATGCTTAGAGCCGATATGGACGCTTTGCCTGTAGCAGAAGAAAACCTTTTAGATTATTGCTCTTCACATAAAGGAGTAATGCATGCGTGTGGACACGATGGACATATGGCAGCTTTACTTACTGCTTCTAAACAGCTAGTACCGTTAACTAACGATCTATCAGGTCAATTAAAAGTAGTTTTTCAACCTGGGGAAGAAGGCGGAAACGGTGCTTTAAGGATGATTGAACAGGGTGTCTTAGAGAATCCAAAAGTAGATGCTGCTTTTGGACTACATTTATGGAATGGTTTGCCTGTAGGCCAAATTGGTGTAATTACTGGTGCTGTTATGGCTTCAGTAGATGAGTTTTCTTTAGTAGTTAAAGGTCGTGGCGGACATGGAGCAATGCCACATCAAACCGTAGATGCAATTTTAGCAGCTTGTCAAATTGTCAATATGCTACAAAGTATAGTTGCTCGTAATATTAACCCATTGGATTCAGCCGTAGTTACTATAGGCAGTTTTCATGCGGGTCAAGCCTTTAACGTGATTGCAGAAACAGCAGAACTTCGCGGCACAATACGCACATTTAGCCAAGAAGCTTATGAAAAGATTCCTGACCTATTTGAGCAAGTAGTTATTAGCACCGCAAAAGCTCTAGGTGCAGAATGTTATATTGAATATGAACGCCTTGGGCCTCCAACAATTAATAACCCTGATATGGCTGAGTTTGTACGACAAATTGCAGCAGAAGTAGTTGGAAAAGAAAATGTTATTTCTGATGACCGGGCCCGAACTATGGCAGGTGAAGATATGGCTTATTTTCTATCTAATGTTGCTGGATGTTTCTTTTTTGTTGGTTCTCAAAATTCTGAAAAAGGCTTAATTCATCCACACCATAGCCCATTTTTTAATTTTGATGAAGAAGCATTGCCCATAGGCGTAGAAATGTTAAAACGTATTGCTTGCCAATTTCTAAAAACAAATAAGTAAAATCTTTAAGGGGAAAAAATGAAAACTAAAATACCTGGTATAATTGCCATTGTCCTAGCTTTAGCATTAATAGCTACTGGTATTATCGTTAAGCGCACTTTAGGAATGCCACAATACTTAATTATCTTTCATGGTTTAGGTGGCCTTTTGCTGGTTACAGGAATTAGCCTTTTATTTATTGGCCGCAAAGGAAAAGAAGAAAACTAATACAAAATATCAAAGCCCTGTAAATCTAGTTACAGGGCTTCAAAAGAGGCTTTAATTTTTATATTTTAATTATTACTTGGTAGTAATTTAGTTAAAAAGCTAGGTACGCCTAAAGTGTCATCTCCAATAATTGCTTTTAAGCCTTTTTTAGCAACAGGATTTTGTGGCTCTATTTTTAAGGCTTCTCTAAATTCATTTTCTGCTCTACGAACCAATCCAACTTTACTATAAAGTTGAGCTAAACCTAAATGAGCCATTACATTTTGTGGCTCAATATCTAAGACCTGGTTAAATTGCTCTTCTGCTTCTTTTTGCCAACGTTGGTTATTAGATAAAACATGTCCTAACAATAATCTATAGCGGGTTTGCCTAGGAGAAAGCTTTACAGCCTCACGTAGGTTTTTTACTGCCCCTCCAACATCTTTAGATTGAAAAGCATTTCGTCCAACAACAAAAAGCTGTTCAGCTTGTTCTTGCTCATCTAAAACAGGCGTAGTTTCTACCATAGAAAGCGGGCTAGTTGTTGCTGATTCCATTTCTGATAAATTCATCATTACTTCTTCTGTAGAAAGATTATCTAGTGCAGTTGTAGAAAGTGCTTCTTGAACCATTCTTGTATTTTCTGACATAACTGTAGTTGGAGCAACAGGACTTTCTAAAACCTGGCTTTCTGATGATAAAGCTAATGGTTCTGTCATAGATGAATAATTTTCTTCCTCAACAACAGGCGTAGAAAGTTGAGAGAGTTCATCTAAAGCATCCATCAAAGCTTCCGCCTCAGAAGTATTAACCAAGGCTTCTGTAGGTGAATCAACTTCTTTTGCAATTTCTAAAGACTGTGTAATTGCAGGAGCATCTAAAATGGTTTGTTTTAGCTTAATATCTAGCTCAGAAACAGCTAACTTGCTACCTGTTCGGCTAAATGGCTTTGAATTGCTAGCTAAAGAACCTGTGCCTAAAGACAATGTTTCATCTTCTAATACAGCATCTTCCGTAGTATCAGTGTTTAAGCTTTCTTCAAAGCTAGGTAATGGTTTAGTAGAATGATGCCCTAATGTTTGTGCAATTACAGGAGTTTGTACTGGACTTGCTTCTACATTAGCAAACTTCCCTGTTGCACTTTGTTTTTGTGCTGGTGTTGGCGGAAGATTTTCTAACGGTTGTGGTGCAGTATTGCGCCTAATTGGGCCTGTAACACCTGTTGGAACTGGCATTGCTGTAGTTTCAACCATTACCAAATTACGTGCTTGGTCATATAAACTAGTTAATTGGGTAAATAGCTCATCTATTTCGCTTCTTAATTCTTTAGTTGCAGATAAATGGCGGTCTGGATGAAATTCCCTAGCTAATTTATAATAAGCACTTTGTAATTCTTCTAATTCACACCCTGGATTAATAGCAAATAATTGATATACATCCCCATCTTTCATTCGAGCTTTTACTAAATCTATTCGTCGTCTTAGAGCCATTTCATCAACTTTATGTGCGCCAGTTTGCCGGTTACTAGCCACCACAACCGGAACAGGTTCACCCATTCCTAAAGTTTGGCGGACTACTTTTTCTGGAACTTCCATTTTGCCGCTTTCTTGTGAAAGTTCAGCAGGAGCAAAACGTTCTAAAACTCCAGCAGATAACAATCCATATAAAGACCTTAAAACAGTTTCAGCAGGAGATTTTACTTTTACTAGTAATTTAATTAAACTTAAAGGCTCTCTAATAACATCTATAATTTGTCGCTCAAGTGGTCTTAAGGAAAGCGTTTGAAGTCTAAGCAGTGGGTTGGTTGATGGCCCAACTAATCTATTTAAGTCCCCTAGCCCACGCTCAATAACGTCTATATCACTTATTCGGCGAACGCCTTCTAAAATAATGCTTGCTGTAGATAGGTCTAATTTTAGGTCTTCAGAAATGGTTTTTCCTACTTCATAAAATTCATAACTGCCTACTGTCCAGTTAAATACTGAATAAATTATGTCTAATACCTGAAAAGTAACATTAGCAATTAAATCCCGCTCAGAAATTATTTTTAGGTCTACTAAAATCTTACCAAAACGTTTACCTCTACCCATATGAGCTTGAGCTAAATCAAATTGTTCTTGGCTAATTGTGCTATGTCTAAGCATACTTTCACCAATTCGGTCTTCTCGGCGATTACTAGAAGCAAAAACCATTGCTCCTAGCTCAAAAAATATCTCTTTCCGAGTATGGTCTTGAGTTAACCTTAAACAACCCGATCTACGCTCTAAATAAATTTGTCTTAACACATCTGGTAAACAATCTTGGTTTAGTTGTCCCCGCATAAGTTCTTGATTCTCCCTTTAGCTTTAATAGCCATAATTATTGATAGTCGGCAAATAGGCTTTTGTGTGTTAGTCACTCACAGATATACTAAGCCAGCATTCTAAATTCTTTATTCTTAATAAAGCAAGCATTTAGTAACCCTTTTTTAAGGTATAATTTTATAATTTTATGAAAGTATTTATTGACCGTATTGAGTCAAATATAGCAGTAATGCTTATTGTAAATAGAGAAGAAATTAACTTAGATATTCCGCTAGAATATCTTCCAGAAGGCTCTCGCGCTGGAGATTATTTTGATATTTCCTTTACTGTTGACCCTGCTAGCCGTTCTAGCGTTGAAGAACGCACCAAAGATTTATTAAAAGAACTTACCAAAGATAGCGACCCTGACCAAACAGACTTTAAGCTTTAATTATGGAAAAAATCACTTACCAACAAGCCGGTGTAAACATTGATGCAGCCAATGAAGCTAAACACCGTATTAAAAACTTAGCTCGTAAAACCTTTAATTCACAAGTCTTAACAGAAATAGGAAGTTTTGGCGCACTTTTTCGCACAAACTTTCAAAATATGAAAGATCCTGTTTTAGTTGCAAGTACCGATGGAGTCGGCACTAAACTAAAAATTGCCTTTCTAACAGGTATTCATAACACAATTGGTTATGACCTAGTTGCTCATTGTATTGATGATATCGCGGTTCAAGGTGCAAAACCTTTATTTTTTATGGACTATATCGCTACAGGTGAACTTTCTCCAAATGTAGTTGCAGATATTATTGAAGGTATAACCCGCGCCTGCCTTGAAGCAAATTGTCCATTAATTGGCGGAGAAACGGCAGAAATGCCCGGTTTTTACTCAGCAGGTGAATATGATGTTGCTGGCTTTATTCTTGGAGTTGTTGACCGTGATAAAATAATTGATGGCAGTAAAATTAAAGCTGGTGATCAATTAATTGGGCTTCCTTCTTTAGGCTTACATACTAATGGCTACAGTTTAGCACGTAAGCTATTTTTTGATATTGCTAAATATAATGTAGACAGTTATTTACCAGAATTAAATAGCACTGTAGCCGAAGCTTTACTTAAAGCTCATCGCAACTACTTCCCTGCTCTATCAGGACTTTTTGAGCAAGATTTAGTTAATGGACTAGCTCATATTACTGGAGGAGGCTTTCTAGAAAATATTCCTCGTATCTTGCCAGATAACACTCAAGCAGTAGTAAATTTAGGAACTTGGCCGGTTTTACCTGTTTTTGAAGTAATGCAAAAAATCGGCAATATTGACCAAAATGAGATGTACCGAGTGTTTAATATGGGTATAGGAATGATAGTAGTTGTTTCTAAAGAAAACTTTGAAACAGTGATGACCCATTTTAAGAACTTAAATGAGACTTGTTATCATATTGGTGAAATAACTGTAGGAAATAAAGAAGTTAAATTAGTTTAATAACCTAGGGTCAAAAACCCCAGGTTATTAAAGATAGCCTAAGCTTTATTTCTTGGCTGGAACGGTCATTGCGACTCGTAGCCCATAATCATTGCGCTTCCAAGTTAATTCTAAGTCATTGCGATAAGCTGAATGACAAGCCCCACCTCGACAAATCCATGAACCTCCGCGAGCAATTCTTTTTGCTTGATCACCGCCTGTTAACCAAGCACTACCATCAGTTGGCGCACCTTCATAGTTTTCATGCCAAACATCTTGACAATATTCCCAAACATTTCCATGCATATCAAATAAGCCAAAGTTATTAGCTACTTTTGTTGTACCAACAGCAAATGTCTGATCTAAATAGCCTTCTGGCTCTGGCCCTCGATAATGCCCTGACATTATTCCTGTAAAATTAACTTGAGTTAAAGTAATACTATCCCCAAAACTATACATAGTATCTGTTCCGGCACGACATGCATATTCCCATTCTGCTTCTGTAGGCAAGCGATATTCTTTTCCTGTATGTTTTGAGAGTCTAGCACAAAACTCTACAGCCTCATCCCAAGTTATTTGTTCAACAGGTGAATCATCTCCGCGAAAAGCTGAAGGTTTTGCTTTTATATCCATGTTAACTTTTGGCAAAGCAGCAACAAATTTCCATTGTGCTTGGGTTATTTCAAATTTGCCTAAGTAAAATGCCGGTATATTAACTTTATGTTGTGGCATTTCGTTTTTGTCATATCTACCACTATATTCTTCTTCTTTTTCTGAACCCATTAAAAAGCTTCCTGATGGTATTTCTACCATTTCCAAGGCAATACCTTCTGCTAAATTTTCTGAATAACTTTTAGCTTGTTTTGTACCTTCTTTAATAACTTTTCCGTTGATATTTAAGTCTACAGTCTTAAATTCATAAGTTTTAAGTGCTAAACCCCCTGCTCCAATTGTTGTTGCACTAGTTGTTGAATTTGTTGAATTTGTTGCTAAATTAGTAGTTGTTGTGCTAGTAGTAGCACCATTAACATTTACATTAACTGTAATAGAAACCACCAAATCATTAGCCTTATAGCCTTCAACTACAACTTGGGGTTCTTGTTTTTTCCCTACGCCTAAATCAATTTTTACCCGTTTAGGAACTTCTTCTTGAACATATTTTTTTAAGGACTCTAAAGTTACTTCGCCTTTTTCATTTGCTGCACCACCCTTTAAGCCTTCAACTATTGCTAGAGTAAAATAACCGTTTTTCTTTTCTGTATTTTCATAAGCTCTTGCACCAACATTAGTAGCATAAAGAGTAGCAAACGCATTTACTTCCTGATTACGTACATCAAAGCTAAAACCGCGTGTATAGGCTTCTGATAGATTATTGGGCGCGTCTGCTCTGCCTGCTGTTGGGTCATTTCGGCAAGCGTCCAAAATTACCATTACTTGTTTAACACCTGTTTGACGAATACGCTCTTTAATATTATTAACACTTATTGCTGTATCTTCTAGTAAGGTAATATCCCCGCTTACTTGAGCATTTGCTGGTAGTAAAAACGCTTTTCCATCTCTTTCTATCCCATGACCAGCAAAAGAAACTAGCAATAATCCATCTGGCGGAATTGCGGCTCTTAAATTTGATAACCGTCTTAAGATATTTTCCCTAGTTGGCTGGCGTTCTGCTGGCTGGTCAGAAGCTAGCAAAACTACTTGATCAGCAGGAAAACCAGCATATTTTGTTAAAGCATCTGCTAACAACTTGGCATCATTCACGGCAGCCGTTAAAGGTGTAATTTGTTTATCTTGATACTGCTCTACACCTATAACTAAAGCATAGCGTTTAGAGCTTGTAGGCCAATTTGCTACTGTAGCTAACCCTAACCCACGCTCATTTGTTGTTTGAGTGATATTTTTTTCCTGTTTTGACCGAGCATCTGTACTAACTGATAGACTTAAAAAACTAACCATTAAACAAACAGAAATAGAAAGTAATCTAATTATTAAACTTTTTTTCATACAACAAGTTACCTGCCAAAGATAAAATTATATTAATTAAATAACTATACCTAGTTACTTTTTAGGCTTTTTAAGAATTTGCTATTGGGGTTATTTTATTAATTTTTTGTTTAATTTTTGAAAAATGATAGCAAATCTTAATATAAATAAACACCTATTATTTGTTGTGGTTGGGCAATTAATATGGTTAAATCCTTTTTATCAAATAAAAGCTATAAACAAACCAACTAAGAGGAAAATCTTATGCAATATCCTCAAATAATTCTTAGTAAGTACAAACTGTTATCTATTTTGCAAATGTTAAGCTTGTTATTGCTGACTACAATTTTTGCTAGCTCAATACAAGCACAAACATTTCGGGGTACAATATTAGGTACAGTTACAGATCCTGAAACAGCCGTCATTGGTGGTGCAAGTGTTACAGCAAGAAACATAGACACAGGTATTGAAAGAACCACTACTACTAATGAAACAGGTAATTTTTCCTTGCCTGAACTGCCTACAGGAAATTATGAACTCAGAATTGAAAGAGATGGCTTTCAATCTGCATTAGTAAAAAATATTGTAGTAGAAGTTGCCTCAGAACGTCGTGTAGATATAGTCCTTAATTTAGGTTCAGTATCTCAAGCTATTGTAGTAGAAGCAACTATTCCACTACTTAACACAACTTCTAACCAATTAGGCCAAATATTTGAGAGTAAAAAAATTGAGCGATTACCAGTCAATGGACGAGATTTTACTAAACTTTTAGTAATTTCTCCTGGCACAACAGGCGATCCAAGCGGTGTAACAGATGCTCCAGGCTCATTTGGGCTTTTTAGCGTAAATGGTAATCGTGGTCGGGCTAATAACTATTTGCTAGATGGTACAGATATGAATGATGGCTATCGAAATCTACCAGCAATTAATGAAGCAGGTGTTTTTGGTACTCCAGCAACTATTTTGCCACTAGAAGCAGTTTCAGAACTAGCAGTTATTTCTAATTTTCCTCCTGAATATGGCCGTAATTCTGGGGCAATCGTCAATATTGTTACTAAATCAGGAACAAATGAATTTCATGGCTCAGTGCTAGAATTTTTACGTAATGACAAATTAGATGCACGTAATTTTTTTAACACTAAACCAAATCCACAAAACGCATTTCGTAATAATCAATTTGGTTTTGCTTTAGGCGGGCCAATTGTAAAAAATAAAACTTTCTTTTATTTCAACTATGAAGGTCAACGTGAGCGAGTTGGCGTTACTAGTCTAGCACGTGTTCCAGATCCGGCTGAAATTGCTGCTTTAGGTGGGGTAAAAAATCCAATAATTGCCCAAATTCTTAACCGAAACCCTTATCCAACTCCTAATATTCCAGTTCCACTTTTTGACCCATCTCCAAATCTTTCTGTTGCTACTCGTGCAAGTAATGATGTTAATGCTGCTACAGTAAAAATAGACCAGTCATTTTCTCCAAAAGATTTACTTAGTGGAAGATATTACTATGGAGATAGTGATCAAAGCTTTCCTCTAGCATTAGTTGGAGGTAGCAAATTACCTGGCTTTAACACTGTTACACCAACTAAAGTGCAAATTGCATCTCTTTCCTATGTTAAAGTCATTTCCAGTACAAAAGTTAATGAACTGAGATTTGGTTATAACCGATTTAAGCAAAACTTTTTTTCTGAAGATAACGACTTTAACCCAGGTGCAATTGGTCTAAATACAGGTGTTACTAACCCAAGAGATTTTGGACTACCAGTAATTAGAATCCGTCAAGACCCAAATTTAGGTTCTTCAATTGAGCCAATAGGGTCAAATCTCTCTCTTCCTAGAGGTAGAATTGCTACTAATTTACAATTAATTGATAATTTTTCCTCAAAATATGTCAAACATGACTTTAAGTTTGGTGTAGAGTTTCGACGAACTTTTGTCAACGGCTTTTTTGATGCTGGTTATCGTGGAAGAATTGATTTTGCTTCTTTAAGCGATTTTCTAGCAGGAAGACCTAGCGGTGGACGTAGTGCAATGGGTGATTCTCAACGCGGGACTTTCCAAAACTCTGTTGGGTTTTACTTCCAAGATAGTTTTCGTATTAAACCAACTGTCCTTATTAATTATGGTTTACGCTACGATTATTTTGGCGTGCTTGGTGAAGAGCGCGACCGCTTAAGTAACTTTGACTCTGCTCGTGGGCTAGTGCAAGTTGGTAAAGATATAGAACGCCTTTATGAACGAGACTTAGACAATTTTGCTCCTCGTGTTGGCATTAGTTGGGATATTAACGGCAAAGGAAAAACCGTGCTACGTGCTGGATGGGGACTATTTTATGATAGTTTTTCACAAGATTTCTTTGTTGGACAACTACCATTTAATACTTTTAATCCTGGGCCAGCTTATAACCCAACAGGAGAATCCCCAATATTATTTTCTTTTTCAGCAACAAATCAATTAGTTCCTGGTGCGCCTGTATTTAGCGGTTTTACTGACTCAGATGTTTTTGCTGTTGACCGTCGTTCACGTACTCCTTATGTACAAAACTACAACCTTACTTTACAAAGAGAACTTTTTAAGAATGTAGTTGTAGAAATAGCCTATGTAGGTTCACAAGGTCGCAAACTCTACCGTTATCGAGACATCAACCAACCTAACCCAACAGTTTCTTTATCACGTCCATTTGACAACGGGCCATTTGCACCTTCTGGTGGAACATTCTTTTATGTTAACCAACTAGAAACTACATCGATTTCTAGCTATAACTCTTTACAACTTAGTTTAGGAACTCGTAATCTACGTGGTTTAACTGCTTCTGTTTTTTATACTTATGGACATTCCATTGATAATGCTAGCGATGGACAAGATTATGTTCCTAATGCTTCACAACCTGATGATAGCAACCGACCTGATTTAGAAAGAGCTAGCTCTAATTTTGATAGCCGTCACCGATTTGTTTTTAACTTTAACTATGAACTGCCTACACTTAGCCAACGATTTAAGAAATTAACTAGTGGTTGGCAAGTTGGCGGACTTGTCACCTTAAGAAATGGCAACCCTTTTAATGTAAATCTTTTTGATGATTTCAATGGCACAGGCGAGTTTTTCCCAAGACCAGACCTAGTTGGTGATCCATTTGCAGGAACAAAAGGCCCTGATAGATTCTTGAACTTATCAGCTTTCCGAGTTCCTTGCATATTAAATCCAAATGGTTCAGGCAGTGCAGCAGATTGTTTAGCAGGTACACAGCGTTTTGGTACTTTAGGGCGTAATTCCTTAGTTGGGCCTGATTATAAAAACTTTGACTTTTCTGTAGCTAAAATGACTGAGCTAACAGAAAAGCTTAAATTAGAATTTCGTGCAGAGTTCTACAATATCTTTAATCATCCTAACTTTGCTTCTCCCCTTGTTCCAAACTTTGCTGTTGATGCCGGTTTTAATGGCATTGACCCTCAAACAGGTCGCGGTATTGGATTTTTACCACTAACTGCAACTCCTGATGTAGGCATTGGTAATCCATTCTTAGGCGGTGGAGGCCCTCGTAACATTCAATTAGGCTTGAAACTACTCTTCTAGTTTTTAGCAAACAAAAGTTATCTTAAATTTATAAACACCAGCTAATGTAAGTATTTAGCTGGTGTTATTTATTTAGAACTCTTTTTTAGAAGAAAAGTTTTATATAAAACTTTTTAAGTACAATCATTAAATAGTTTAAGTGTAATCAAAAAAGAATAGGAGAATAAATAAAAAATAATATTAGGATAAACCTGCTAAAATACAAAAAATTGTTTGTATACATCTAAATGCTTGACTATTGAGTAAATAATAGATAGTCTACCAGAATTTATAAATAAGATTCCTAGTAATTTATCTTGTTGGAATATTCTAAATGGATAAAAATAAACCACTTCAGATAATTTCTTCTGTTGAGCTTATAGCTCTTTGCAGAAGTAACAATGCTGATGTTTGGGAAGAATTTATAAAGCGTTTTCACCGCTATATTACTGTTTGTGTTTTTCGTGAAACTCGCAACTCTAAATTAGATACATCAGAAATTATACAAGAAGTTTTTCTTAAGTTATTTGCTAATAATCAAAAAATTCTAAAAGATTTTCAGGGTATAACAGAAGATTCTGTGTTTGTTTATTTAGCTACTGTCGTTCATAGCGTTGTAAAAGACCAAATCCGCCGAGAAATTGCACAAAAACGTTCTACTGTTTTTGTTGAATTAGATAAACCTATAGATAGACAAAAAGAAATACCCTTAAGCGAGCTTTTGCCTGCAACATTAGAAACATCTCCAGATGTAATGTTTGAAGAAAGAATCATTCCTAAAAAATTAAAAGAGTTATTAAAATCTGCACTCTCTGGCCCTAATGCAGCACGAGATACAATTATTTTTAATCTTCATGTAATTAACGGTTTATCTGCTCGTGAAATTGCAGAACTTCCAAACTTCGTTCTAAACACAAATAATGTACAAACTATAATCACTCGCACTAAAGAAAAATTAAAAGAAATCCTAGCAAAAAAAGGTGTGCTAGGATTATAAAATCTCTGTACAAATCTAAAAGCTTTTTACGTCTTATTTGTTATTGCTAAAGAAAATTTTATAGATAAGTAGTTAACATGGCGTAAATTAACTAAGTTAATATTTTTTTAATTTCTTAAATAATACGTAGGGTTGAAACCCTACGCTACAAATATGCCGCCCCGCTGGGGCTTAAGATTAAAATATCAGAATATTTAATTTACAATGTAGTTAAGAACTTATGCAAAAAAATCTAAGTGTAACTCAAATATTAATAAACCTCTATCAATAAATCTTAACCTATATTAATAAAGTACTAGGTATTAATTTAATTTATTTAATAATAAATTTTAATAAAATCTTGACTTTTTTTTAGCTTAAGCAATATAATGGCAAGCGTTTTAACCGAGAAAAATATATTAAGCTAGACGCTAGTTTATCTTAAACAATCAAAACCAACAAAGATTTACAATAAATTCACTAACTACAACAAATTCATTGGGTTACATTTTTAGCCCATCCAAAACTAAATTTATTATATGAAATTCTTACAGCCTAAGTATGTTTTAACAATCCTTAGTTTGTTGTCTCTTGCTGTTATGGCAATGTTGGCAACAAAGATTTGGTATATCAAAACTAAAAAGGAAACTGCTATGGTAGCACTAGCAAAAGCCGCAGGAAAAATTCGCACTACCGAAGCCCGCCTAAGTGGTGAATTTGCCTATGCTCCCTATGTCGCGCCAATTCCATCAGCAAAAACCAAAGTAAATCATGCGTTAGAAGAACTTAAAAAAGAACTGCTAGCCCAAGAAAAAGATTCTTCTAACTCCAATAATAAAAATTCCATTAGGCGTAACAATACTTTATCTATTTCGCCAAGATCGGCTACTCGTGGTGAAAGCAATGCAGCTAGCGATAAGCTTTATGAAACCAGCATTTTTATTGACCCAGTTTTATCTAATTTATATTTTTCTGAATTAACCCCATTTATTCCTGCAACCCTTTCGCTTACACGTTCAGCAGAATCTAGCGATCAAGTAAGTAGAGCTAGAGCTAATGAAACAAAAGCCTTTAGAAATCTAGCGGCTGAAATAATGCTTGATGACATAGTTGTTCCCACCCTAGAAACTGCACATGCTAAAGCACTAATTTATATTTTACGTAATGAGTTTAACTTAGCGATTGAGCGACTAGAGCAAGCCTTAAAAGAAATTCCAGCAGCTAAAACCAATGCTGAGTTGTTAAATGATTTAGCCGTAGCCTACCTAGCCCGCGCCCACGACGAAGAGCAGCCAGCAGATATTTTTGAAGCTCTATCTGTAATTGATAGCGCGGTGACAGCCGACCCAAATTTACTAGTAGCCCAATATAACCAAGCATTAATTTTGCAAAAGCTTTATCTATCTATATCAGTGGGTAAATACTGGGATAAGTATTTAAGAAAAGAAAAGTCTGAAGAATGGAAAGCAGAAATTAACAAATATATTGATGAACTTAATCAACCAACATTAACAGCACTTTGGGAGAAGGAAAAACCTAAAGTTAGTTCAGCGGTTCTTAGAGGTGATTACACCACAGTAAAACAAATAGTAAGCGAGTACCCTCATTTTGCTCGAATGTATGCTTTAGAGGAATTATTCCCTAGCTGGGCAACATCCTATTTAGAGCGTGATTTTGACAATGGGGAAGAAGTTTTAAGGGTTATTCAAGCCATAGGCAAAGTCTTAATAGAAATCCACCAAGATCATATGATAGACGATGGTTTAGCGACAATTTACCGAGTATATGATCAACCAAACTCTGCCAAGGCATTGTCCCAACTCGCCCAAGCCCATTTACTTTACAACGAAGGCTACAAACTTAATGAAAATAATGATCCTGCTAAAGCTAGTAAGCCTTTAGCCGAAGCTTTAGCCATTTTTAAGCAATATGATGATAGTGCTTTTACAGCATTGATTTATTTTTATCAAGCACGTAGTTATTTTTTCAGTTTAGAAAATAAAAATGCTTTTGAGACACTCGAAAAAACAAAATTACTTTCAGAAAAATATAATTATCCTTATTTATTAGGACGCACTTGCTCAATTAATAGTCAAGAACAAAGGAAGTTATTTCAATTCTCTAAAGCATTAGAAATAATGCCTCTAGCAATCAAACTTCTAAAACAAACTTCCGCATGGAGTGATTTATCTATAGCATTTGTTAATTATGGTCAACTTCTTACAGAATTAGGTCAATCTAAGCAAGTTCTTAATCAATACTATAAGGCTTTACAAAGTATTAATAAATTAGAAAGCACTATTCAAAATACTATATCTATTGGAACACTAGCCATTTATTTTACAAAAACAAATAGAATTAAAATTGTTTTCTACTTTTATGATGAGTTATTTGATATAGCTATGAAAAATAAATTAGAAAAATCTTTTTTCTATGCTGCGCTGGCGTAGTTTAGCTTATCACAAGACAAGGCAAAGATGCTGCTGCGCTAAAAGATATTGAACAAACAAAAACATATCTTTCACAATTTACAGATAAAACATTTCGTTTAAGTGCAGAAAATGAATTAGCTGCCGCAGAAGGTGAATATAGTTTAGAAGTAAATCCTCAAAAATCTATTCAGCTTTTTACTAAAATTATTGATACTTATATTAAAGCAAAAAGCCAACAAGAAAAACTTTCTTATCTTTACTTGTTACGCTCCCGTGCTTACCTTGTTTTGAATGATTACCAAAATGCAGAAAACGACCTAAAAGCAAGCATTCAAGAGTTTGAAATAGCTCGTAAAAATATTAAACAAGAAGTTTTTCGTACTAATTTTTTTGAAAAACCACAAGAAGTTTATGATGAAATGATTCAATTGCAGCTTAAGCTAAATCATCCTGATATTGCATTTAATTATTTAGAAAATAAACAAGCTCGTGTTTTATTAGATTTATTACATAACAAATCTAGGCAGATAGAGTTATTAAATGAGCCTCAACTTATTATAGATAGTATTGCAAAACCTTTTAACTTAGAAGAAATATTATCCTCATCCCTAGAAAATACCTAGTTATATTACTTTAATTAGTTATGCTTTTTATCAGGAGATCTTTATATTTGGTCTATTACAAAAGACAAAATAAATGTTATTAAATCGCCTTTAACAGAAGAAGAAATAAATTCTTTAATTGAAGAGTTTTATAAATTGATAGAACAAAACAAATCTAAAGAATTATTTAAACCTTTGTTAATAAAGCTTTATCAAGGAGTTTTGCAGCCTATTTTACCTTTTATTTCTCCACAACAAACTCTAGTTTTTATTCCTAGCAAATCTTTATATCAAATACCTTTTCCTGCGTTGTTTGATAATAAAAGCAATCAATATTTAATTGAAAAACAGAAAGTTATAGTCAGCCCTAGTGGAACAATTTTTATTAAATGTTCGGAGAGAAACCGACTTTTAGCTAAACAAAATCGCACTGACAATCTTTTGGCTGTAGGAAACCCTAGTTTCAATAAAAAATCATTTCCAAATCTTGCAAATTTACCTGCTTCAGAAATAGAGGCTAAACAAATTAGTCAATTTTATAAAAATTCTAGCTTGTTATTAGATAAAGAAGCTACTAAAGCTAAATTTTTATCCCTAGTAGAAAACTACAATATAATTCATTTTGCTGGTCATGCAATTATGGATGAGCAATCTCCATTATATTCACAACTAGTTTTTGCTGAAGATGAGGCTAAAAAACAAAATAGCAATTTATATGCTTATGAATTATATAAACAGAAATTTAACCAAACAAAATTAGTTGTTTTGGCAGCTTGTAAAACGGCTAATGGTCGTAATCTTAATAATGAAGGAATTGCTAACTTAGCACGACCATTTCTTGCCGCAGGCGTGCCAACAGTAGTTGCTAGTTTATGGAATGCTAATGATCGTGCCTCAGCCGAACTCTTTACCAGATTTCACCAAAACCTTATTAAAACAGGTGACAGCGTTGAAGCACTACAAAAAGCACAATTAGAGTTAATCAATCATTCTGATCCTAGCTTTCATTCTCCCCAATTTTGGGCAGCTTTTGTTTTGCTAGGAGGAAATTAAATCAAAAAATTACAAGGAGAAAAATCATGCCAAACTTAATTAAAAATATTAATGAAGAAAATCCTCCAAACGGTAAATTAAGAATCTTTTTTCGTGGCCTTTGTGTTTTCTACATAGACAAACCTAAGAATCAACAAAAAGAAACTACTAAACAAGCTACCAAACAAGCTAGTGTCCCAATAAAAGTCTTATTACCTGATGCCAGAATACCTGAAAATACTATTTCTTGTTATGAATATGATGTTAATGATCCTTTATTTCCTCATATTCCCTTACTTTCAATTCCAAAAGAACTGCTAAATCCATTACCTCAGCTAAAACCACATAAGTTTATCATTGAAGATGAATTTGTTTTCCCATTAACAAAACACATTATCGATGTAGGTCAAACAGATTCCCAATTAAAAAAAACTAAGGACTTTGAAAATTTTATTCCTAACTTGCGCGAATATGTCAAAGATGAAAAAGGGAACCCTATAAATATAAATCCTGATTTACTAGACCCAACTAAGATTAGAAATCATAATAAGCTAAGTGCTTTATTAGAAATAAAAACAGGTACAATTAGTATTCCTAGTTCACAAAACACTGATCCAAGACGTGCTGCTGATTTCATAAAAACTGTGTTTGATACAGATAACACTTCTGCTCCTGACGAAAAAGCTCAACTACTTGCTAATTGTGTTTGTTGGGATATAGATATTAAATACGCCTCAAAACCTAAATTATCAGAAAAACTATCAGAAAATAGCTTGATAAATTTAATTACTCCTCTAATTGAAAAAAATCGCTTTCAATCAAAAGTTACTTCAATAGCTGAAACATTAGCTAATAAATATTCAGCTAAACAGTCACTAGAAGAACCTGATAAATCTTTGTATAAACAACTAGATGAAAAATATCTCAAAGTAGATCCAACTGACTTTCAGCAGATTTTTCAACAAATTTTCAAACAAATAGCTAAAGAATTGCAAGATAAAAATGAGGTAAAATATCAAGATGAATATCAAGATATAGTTGAGTTAGTAGCCCAACACATAGCTGCAAAGTTAAATCCAGATCATAGATATTACCCTTTTACAATAAAATTAAAAAACCTTTAGATTTAAATGCAGAGTTAACCCTTGAGCTACAACTTAAAGTAAAAATTGATAAAGACACTAACACTATAGTTGGTGCAGTGCCAGGTAATATATTTATTACTAATATGCCATTAGAAGGAATTAGCATGCATCTCCCTTTCCAAAGAGAAAGAGATTTAGATTTTGCACTTACTTATTCTGTATTAGAACGTCCTGTATCAACACCATATTTGCTACCAAGAAGAATTCCTTCCCCTGATGAACTAAACAATCAGGAACAAACTATGCCCCCTTTAATGTGTGCTATTGTTCGTTATGAAAATGCTTTTGCTAACATAGAAGATCCTTCAAATGAGTTCGCAGATAAAGCCGACTAGCAAACACCCTACGTAAAATAACCCCTGATAATGGCGAATACAATGAGGTATTTATGAATCAAATTGATGATAAAGAAAAGTGTTGGTTAAGAACCAGTCAGAAAAACCAAAAACTGTATGTTTACTAGAAAGCGAAGTTTCCTTAACTAAAAAAGCTAGATCTGTAAGAACAAGTTTGCAGCATAATAGATTAAGAAATCGCTTAGATGTAGTCTTTTCATTACCTCCAAAAGATAAGTCTGAATCTAGTGACAAAGAGGTAATCGCAAAAAGAGATAAGATAAAAAAGCCAAAAGCCTCAAGATTCTAATTTTTCAAATTATGATCTAAGAAGTTGTTTTTCTATTTTATCTAGTGAGCGAGCCAAACCCTTTGCTTCAGGTATTTTGATTGCCAATAATGCTATTTTGACCGTTCATCATTTCCGTAAATCCAATTTATATAGAAGTAATTTTTGGAAAATTTGTAATGAAATTAATGCTAGTGCCAGAAAACTCTTTACTTGTAAACCTACTAACCTACCGTTAAGAATAAAGAATGAAGACTTAGAAATCCTTATTCTTGCCAAACCCATCATTAATATTGAACCTGCTATATTAGCTACTAAACAAGAAATAGATAGGGCAACTACAGGATTAATTGTTAGCTATGGTATTGATGAAAATGGGGTTAGTGGTGTTAAACGGGAACGTGTAGTAGATCTAGAACTTCCTGCTAACAATAGCAATTACATCCGTTATAACTGTAGTAGCAAAAGGCATTTGATAGTTAAAGCACCTCCACAACGTCAAGTAATTTCTAATCGCATAGAAACTGATGGAATCAACCCTAGAGATAGCGGATGCCCTCTTTACATAAATTGTAATGGAAAAATAAAACTTGCTGGTATTGCCACTAAATCATTAGAAAACGGTGAAGTAGGTTTATTTATTCGCGTTGATACATATGAGAAGGAAATCAAAAAAATTCTAGCAAGGTTTCCACCTGAAAATTGATAAAAATAAAAAGTGCAAGCAATTTATCTATAAACAAATTACTTGCACTTTTTGATTTTTCTTTTGGTTGTGCTTAGTTAGTTGCGTGGAATTTGACCATTCTAAGTTGATAGTAGCCTGTTAAATCTTTTACTCCAAAATGTCCATAAGGCACGGTGCTAAAGGTCTTTTGCCCGTTTTGACCAGGTATTTGACAGGTGTATTTTCCATAAACTACTGTCCCATAACCTACTACCTCATCAACGCTTGACCAAATGCTATAAATATATGAGCCTTCATAACGAGAGGTAGAATTTAGGTCAACTAAATAGCTGGAAACGCCATATGGCCCAACGAAGCCAATTAAATAACCTGGGTAAAGCCCTACTTCATCATCACAAGTAAGCGTTGTGCCTCCTGTCAAATAACAAGATGTTAGCCCTCGGTTTGCTCCAGCAATTCCAACAAAAGTGTCTACACTGCTGGTTAATGATGGGCCTAAATCATAATATCCGCCATTATAAGGATCATAGGCTGTACCGCCTTTTATGGCTTTGCGGGCTAAGGTGACACCTAAAGAATGTGCGACAATATCAACTTTTGCCGCGCCTGTGTATTGTTTGACGGCTTTAATAAAATTTCTAAGCTTAGTTAAATATTCTCTGGAATGGTATTGTTGAGAGGATGAAAAAACATTTGCTGGGCCGTATGTAGTCGCATAAAGCTCTGAAGTTTTGTAACCGTTGGATAGAAAATAATCTATTGAAGCATTCCAACCTGTTTGACCGGCTGTAGTGCCTACGGCTTTGTCAGAATTGCCATGAATAAAAATCACTGGTTGATTAACTACGCTATCCGTAGCACTTGACTTGCCGCCATAACTCCCGCCTGCTAAATCAAATCGACCAAAATCATAGCTTCCATAACCATTAGCAGCTAGCCAGTCTCTAAAATGAGGCGTAATTCCCGCCATACTTGCGGCCAAGTTGCCTTCGGCTTGCTGCTTGATGTTATAGGTTTGGCTAGGGGTTTGGGTTAAATCTTGTGTTGATTGTGATGGAAGGCTATTAGCACTTACATTTTTATTGATATGGTTTATAGCAGGATAAAAGGCTAAAAACAGAACTAAAACGGCTAAGGACAAGGAAATAAATCTAATAACATTTTTTGGTTGGCCCATTAAAATATCTCCTCTAATTATTTATAAATATTTAGTTTTTAATATGAGTTTTAGCGAAAGGAAGTAAAATGTACGTTCGTTCGTTATTATAACAGAAAGCAAATAAAAAAGAACGAACGTTTGTCTAAAAAGCGTAAAAAATTAAAATTTATTTGCGAAGGCATCCTGTTTTAGAAACTACTTGACTAGGTAAAGGAATATAATCCAAAGTAATAAAATCTAATTAGAGTAAAAGCAAAAAATTTTAGCCAAGAAATTTGGAGTAAAAAATGAGTGCAACAAATGTGTATAAAAAACAAGTTTTAGCAGAACTAGACGCATTGCCAGAAGAATATTTGCCTTACGTATTACAATTGATGAAAGCTTTTAAGGAAAGTGTAAGTCTAAAAAGCGCAAAAGCTAGTTTTGAACAAGGATGGAAAGAAGCAAAACAAGGAGAAACTTATCCAATAGAAGAATTATGGGAAGGAATTGATATAGAGTGATAAAATATGTCAAAGATATCAATCGAATACACTGGAGAATTTAAGCGTAATATAAGACAACTAGCTAAAAAATATCGTAGAATAAAAACAGATTTGCAAGAATTATTAGATGAACTTGTTAAAGGGCATAAACCAGGAGATCAAATAAAAGGAGTTAATGAGGAAGTATTTAAAGCAAGGGTAAGAAACACAGACAGCGCAAAAGGAAAAAGTGGTGGTTATCGTGTTATTTATCAGTATAAAAACGAGCAGATTATTTTAATTACAATTTATTCTAAATCAGAGCAACAGGTAGCTCCCCATTAAATCGGGGCCGTGATAAAAAGCATAAAATTGAGGATAATTTAAGGAAATTATTGGCTGTAAGTTATTGATTCTTCGTTGAAGCTTCATTATTAATTAACCAAAAATCTATGTTTTTTCTTGTTATTTCATCTGACCCCGATTAAGTGGAGAGCTACCGAGCAACAAGATATTGAATCTTCTGAAATTCAACAAATAATCTTAACTCATGATGCTCAAAGTCAAAGTGTAGAAAACGTAGTTACAGAAATTTCTATAGAATCAACAAACTCTACAGAATCAGGAGATAAATCTTAGTACATCGATTATCAATAAATACTGAATGTTTATCTAAAAAACGCTAAAAATTTAACTACTCTCTTTTTCCATTGCTCTACTGCCTAAATAAAGGAAAAAAGCACTCAAAACACAAGTTAGAGGACAGATTAAAAGTGAAAATTTAATTTGGTTAGGATTGGTGCTAACTCCCATTAAATCATTAAGTTTGCCAACAATTGGAGGGCCAAAGCCATAACCAATCATATTAACTGTAAAAAAGTAAACTCCTATTCCTAATCCTCTAAGTTGTGGCCCGGCAATATCATGAACGTCTGCGGCTGCGGGGCCAAGCCAAATTAATGCAGCAGCTAACAAAAATAAATTTGCGGTTACAAGCAAAATAACATTATTGCTATAAAGCAACATTAGCCAAAGTGGAATACAAGCAATTGCACCATAGCTAGTAAAAAGCATCCGTCCACCACGACCTTTTTTTCTAAACCAATCTGAAGCATAGCCACCTAAAATTGTACCTGGCATTCCACCTAAAATAGAAAGGATACCGGCTAGAAGCCCTATGGTTGCTATGCTTAAGCCGTGTACACGAGAGAAAAACGAAGGCCCCCAAATAGTTAAACTATTTGCAGCTAAAGCAAAAAGAGCATAACCAATATGATGAAATCTTAAAGCTTTAGACCTAAAAAGCCGTTTCCAATCCCCTGGTTGATAAAGAGTAATATTTTTTTCTGTTTGACCGCGTGAAGGTTCTTTTAAGAGAAAAACAAATAAAGCTACAAGAAGCCCTGGAAAACCTAACAAATAAAATGCCCAACGCCAACCCATTGAGCTACCTATCCAACCACCTAGAAAAAATGCTATCCCACCACCCAAAGGTATTCCAGAGGAATAAATAGCTTGAACAGTAGCACGCATCTTGACAGGAAAATAATCACTTAGCAGGGAAAGTGCTGCTGGGCCTAAAGTCGCTTCGCCTACCCCAACCATGACGCGGCAAAAAAAAATCCCCCAAAAGCTTTCTGCATAACCAGTTAAGCCAGAAAAGAGGCTCCAAATTGCTAGTCCAATTGCAATTAAATTTTTGCGAATTGTTCGGTCAGCTAGTCGGCCAAAAGGAATCCCTAAAAGTGTATAAAATATTACAAATGAAGTAGTTCCAAGCAGTGCTAATTGTAAATCTGATAGCAACAATTCTTTTTTAATTGGAGTAAATAAAATATAAATTAGCGAACGATCCAGAAAGTTTAAGGCATAAACTACTGTAAGCAAGCCTAGTACATACCAAGAATAATTATTTATATTTTCTGTTTTTTCAGCTTTTATATTTGCTTCTTTGACCAGGGTAGACATAAATTATTTTCCTATTTTTTTAACCATTCGCTAATTTGCGCTATAGATTTGCTATGCCAGGTAAGCAGTAAATGATTAGTTTCTATTGCCGCACTTCCTGACAAATTTGCTATAGCGGTTTTGTCCATCGCGCTATCAAGAAACACAAGTCCATCACTTGGGCCCGTGTGTTCATTATGAAAAAGCGGTATGTTGGCACTGCTACCAGCTAATAAATAAGTGTTGATAGATTTAGGGATTTCTTGAGATAAGACTTGTTTTACTAAAGATCCTTGCTCAATTGCTGAATCAATTCCTAGGCTTTCAGAAACAGAACCTTTTCCACCATAATAAGTTGTTTTCCAGTCAGTTTCATTTTCTGGCAATGAAAATTTTTGATCCCATTTTCTTAACATTTGCTTTTGACCGGGGAAAAAATTGCCTGCTTTAGTTGTATAAATTGATAGTTCGGGAAATGACTGCCATTTTTCCTGACAAAGTATTGATGTATGTACAGCCGGGCCATTTACCTTAAATCCACCACAGCTAGGAAAAACTAAGTTATTAAGCGTTGTGCCATGACGAAACGCATAATCTATCCCTGAGTTTGGACACCCAACTAAAATTAATTTGTTTATATCATTAGCATAATCTTTTCCCCATTTAGCTTTTATGCTGCTAGCATAAAGTCGGCTAGCAAATGCTCCTTTGCTCCAAGCAATTACATTAACTTGACTAGCGTTTGTTAAAACTTTAATTCTTGAAATTGCTTCTCCAATTTGTTGCGCCCAAAGCAAGTTATCGCCATGTTTATGAGGAAAATTAATTGCAAAAACTCTGTAACCTTCTGCAACTAAACTTTGCATTAAGCCAGTTTTTGCACAAATTGGAGAACCACAACCAAAGCCATATTCGCCAGGATTTGCCCAAGCACGATCAGCATTATCATTAGCACCATGTACTAATAATATTGGTGTTGATTTATTGTCTTTTTTATCCCATTCTGGCGCGTAATAAAGTAAAAAGCGGCTAGAATGTGGCTGTTTGCTAGCAAAAAACTCTGCTCGCTGTCCATCTTGATCACCTCTATTATCTAGCGGATAGTCTTCTGCTAAAAAATTTTCATTTTCTATTTTGTAACGCTCTACTTTTACCCAACCATGTAGAACTTTAGTAAAAGTGTCTTCTAAAACAACCCTGTTATTAGTTGCTTTTTTATCTTGACCATAGCTAATTAAATTTTCTGACATTGTGATTAAAAATAATAAAAAGATAATTAAAATTTTACGCTTCATAAAACCCCACAATATTATTTGCTATGAGAGAGCAACCAATCAACTGTTTTAGGCCAAACAATTTTTATTGCACTTAGCCCAATGGAAAGGCCGTGATGACCGCCTTTAACTTTTAATAATTCTTTATCTTTGCTGCCAACTAACTGCATTAAGATTTCCGAAGATTTAAGAGGGACAATTTCATCATGTTCAGCTAAGACATTTAGTAGAGGGCATTTAACATTTTTTAAGCTTATAATTTGATTTCCCAAAGGAAAGCGATTTTTTACAAGCAAATTTTGTTGATAAGCATATTTAATAAATTGTCGAAAAGTTTCACCAGCAATTGGTATTGTGTCTTTTATCCAATAATCAAAGGCAGCAAAAATTTTTATATATTCTTCATTTTCAATATTTTCTGCTAAATCAACATATTTAGTAATGTTTTTTAGCGGTTTAAGCATCATAAAAGTTGTATAAAGCACTTCTTTTGGAACATTTCCATAAACATTAATAAATTTATCAACATTAAAATTTTCTGGGCTACCCCATAAACTAAGCAGCGAATCATTATGAAAATCAACTGGAGTAGCCAGTAAAATCAGGCTTTGCACAAACTCTTGTTTAATAGCTGTATAGACTAAAGCCATTGTCCCGCCCATACAATAACCAATGATTGAAAGCTTTTTTGCTTGTGAGTGTTTTAAGACTTGTTTAACAATTTTGCTTAAAAAAAAGTTGATGTAATCCTCTAAACTTAAGCTAGAATCGCTGCTTTCAGGCACTCCCCAATCAATTAAATAAACATTAAATCCTTGATTAACTAAATATTCAACATAGCTTTTGCCTGGCATCAAATCCAGAATGTAATATTTATTTACCAGTGAATTGACTATTAGAATTGGCACATCAGACACAAGTTTATTTTTAGGCAAATAATGATAAACCTTAAAAGTATAATCAGAAAAAATTATTTCTGATGGAGTTTGTGCTACTTTAGGAGTTTGAAAAAGCTGCATCATCATTGCCGTTAACTTAAATAAATTCATGGTTAGCTATAAAGGCCTTCTAAAGCTTCTTTATAATTTTGTGCAACAACATTTCTTTTTACTTTTAGAGTTGGGGTAATTTCACCTGCTTCAATGCTTAAATCATGTTCTAAAATTACAAATTTTTTTATTGCTTCAGTTGATGAAACTTGGCTATTAACTTTGTTTACTAGATTTTGCACCAAAGAAATTATTTCTTGTTTTTTAGTTAAATCAGCAAAATCTAAATAATCAATTTTATTTCTTTGTGCATAATTTTCTGTTTCTAGTTGATTAAGTGTAATTAGTGCTGTTAAATAGCTTTTGCCATCGCCATAAGCCATTGCTTGACTAACAAGGGCGTGTTCCTTTAACAGATTTTCTAGCAATGCAGGAGCAACATTTTTTCCTGTTGAAGTAATAATTAGCTCTTTTTTACGACCAATAATTTTTAGAAATCCATCGCTTGTTAACTGGCCTAAATCGCCAGTTACTAGCCAGCCATCTTGAAACATTTCCGCAGTTTTGTCAGGCTCTTTATAATAACCGCTAAACATCATTTCGCTTTGCAACATAATTTCACCATCTGCGGCTATTTTTATTTTGCAACCTGGCATAGCTTGTCCAACTGTGCCAAAACGATGATTATCAGCACGATTAAAAGCAGCACAAAGATTTTCTGTTAACCCATAGGCTTGTAAAATTGGCAGCCCTAAAGCACTAAAAAATTCAGCAATTTCTTGTGGAAGTGGCGCACCACCAGAAGAAAGTATTCGGATTTCTCCACCAAAATAAGATTTAATTTTACTTTGTATTTCTGATGACAGAGTTTCATAGATTTCTAATAAATAAGTTGGTACAGGTAAGTTTTGCTGTTTTAAGTCGTCTATTTCTCGGCCAATTTTGACTACTTTATTAAATAAATGTTGTTCTTGAGTAGAAGCATTTTCAACATCAGAAATAATTTTGCTATGAATTTTTCAAAAAATCTTGGTAGACTGCCAAATATTGTTGGTTTTACTTCTAACATATAATGCCAAAGCTTATTTAAGTCTTGAACAAAATAGGCTGGTGAACCTGCATATAACCGGTTATAAAAACCTGTAATTCTTTCTGCTACATGACAATAGGGTAAATAGGAAAAAGATCTATCTGTGTCATAAACAGGAACAGTTTCTAAAAGCGATTCTACGCTATTGATAATATATTGATGGCTTAGACAAGCACCTTTTGGAAGTCCTGTTGTTCCTGAAGTATAAACCATAATAGCGATATCAGAAGCTTTGGTTTGTTTTCCAATCTCTGACAAATTGGCTTTTACATTGCTTAAATTTTCACTACCTAATTTTAAGAAATCTTTATAAGAAATTATTTCAGAACCTGCTAACTGTTCATCTAAAACAATTATTTTTTTAATTTTTGGAATTTCAGATTTTATTGCAAGAATTTTGTTTAGTTGCTGCTTACTGTCAACAACAATATATTCTGCATCTGAATGGTTAATAATATATTTACACTGTTCAGCCGAGCTTGTAGGATAAAGTCCAACACTTACACCACCAGCAAAAATAGTCCCAAGATCGCTAATGGGCCATTCTGGTAAAGTCCCCATTAAAATGCAAACCGAATGACCTTTTGTTAAACCTAATGAAAACAGTGCTGAACTAAAACATTTTACTTGGTAAGCAAAATTATTCCATGACATTGCTTGCCAAGAGTCTTGTTCACGAGTATATAAAAAATTCTTTTCACCATATTCTTTAACTCGTTCTTGAAAAAGCAGATATAGATTTTCATACTTCATATTATTTTAAGAAACTTTAGCTTTATTCATTACTAAAGCTTCTCCCTCACAAATAATTTTGTTTTTAGAATCCAAACAAGTTGTTTTACAAGTAATTAACCCTTTATCTTGACGAATATCTACAATTTCAACTTTAGCAGTCAGTTCATCGGCTGCATTTGCTTGAGATAAAAAATTTAATTTTTGTTTAAGATAAATAGTACCTTCACCAGGTAGTGTTGTACCAAGTATCATAGAAAAAAGCCCTGCTATCAAAGCCTCTGGAACAATGCTAGTTTTATCAACTGATGAAAAAGTTTTTTTTCCTATCAAAGAAGCATATTCTTCTAATTGAGAATCAGTAAAAATCTTTTTACTTACCGCTTGATCTCCAACATCAACTTTTACAAACATTTAACTTTTTCCTTCTAATTAGATAATTTTAATAAAGTTAGACTTTGACAAGCTAGAGTTCCATCTGTTTTAGTAACAGAAGTTTTTACTTCTACTATTTGTTCTTCGGTTTTTATAGTAGTTATTTGCTGCATTAAGAATAATTCTTCTTCAGTATAAACAGGACTAAGAAAAGCTAATTCCTGTGATAATTGTTTACCTTTAGGAAATTCTTTATTTAAGTATTCACTAATCACAGAATAAACCAGCATTCCATGAGCAATAGTTTTACCAAATCTGGATTTAGCAGCATATTCTAAATCTATATGAATAGGGTTTTTATCGCCGCTAATTTCAGCAAATTTATTAATATCAGCTTGAGTAAAGCTTATATTTGTACTAAATGTTTTGTTGATTTGAATATTATTCATACAGTTGTTTTAAGGTAATTTGATTATGAAAATTCTAAGCCCTAAATTTAGGGCTTAGATAAATAATTGACCCTATATTTAACAATCTTTCTAACAGCTAAGTTATTTATTTTTTAGCAGTTGTCACCACAGGCAAAGAAAATAATTCAAAAGCTTTTTTTGTATTTTCAGCAGTACGAGCATTAAATTCTGTTACTTCTTTCTTAAATGGATAATCAGTAACTAATTTTTCTGCTGTATCTGCCATTTTATCTAAAAATTGTTGACGTGTTTGGTAGCAACTATTGATATATTCTTTTACAACAGTAGTGTTAGCATCTTTTGAAGTCATAGTAGCTTCAATAAAGCTTTGAGCTACTTTATCAGCAGCCTTTTGTATATGCAATGTGCTGCGAATACCTACTTTTGCAGTTTCTTCATAAATTGACATTAAATTCATAGTTTCTCCTAAGTTTTTATAAGAATTTGTGTTGCTAAAAAATAGTGGTTTGATTTTAGATAAACCACCGAAAAACCGTACAAGCCATATTTAGGCCACCACCAGAAGCACACATTACAATTAGATCCCCATTTTTAAGCTTGCCTAAATCTACTAAGTCATCTAGTGCCATAGGAATACAAGCTGATCCTGTATAACCCCATTTGCCCATAATTGTATGAGCAAGCGACATAGGCACTTCTAAACGCTCTGTAACAGCCTTAATGGTGCTTAAATTAACTTGGGTAAAAAGAAATTGTTTAACATCTTTAATTTCAACATTGGCTTTTTTTAGTGTTTCTTTAACTAAATTAGGCCAACCTTCAATGTTAACTTCTGGAGGATATTTTTGTAAAAATCTTACTTTATTATATTTTCCTTCACGGAAAACTTGTTTATTGATGGGCATTGCTGTCCCGCCTGCAAATATCCCTAAATAATTATGATATTGTCCATCAGCAAGAAGTTTTGAAGCTAAATAACCTGGTTCTTCACTAGCTTGTAAAACAACAGCACCAGCACCATCAGCAAAGATTGTGCAAGTTTTTTTGTCTTCCCAGTCTAAATATTTACTCATAGCATAGGCACCAATAACCAAAATATTTTTATATTCAGGATCGCCCATAATATAAGTAGCTGCGGTTTTTAGTGCGGTAACAAAACCAGCACAAGCACAATTAACATCAAATGAACCAGCATTTTTAGCACCTAAACAATATTGAACAACGGCTGAAGTAGCTGGAGAAATATAAGCTGGTGTATCTGTTGCAACAATAATTAAATCAATTGCTTCTGCGGTTAAATTAGCTTTTGTTATAGCTCTACGTCCTGCTTCAACAGCTAAATCAATGGTGTTTTCTTTTTCAGAACAAATATGACGACGCTCTATTCCTACAACTTGGGAGACAAAAGTATTTATATCTTCGCCTAACATTTGGCTTAAGTCGTCATTGGTTAGCATTTTTTCTGGCACATAAGAACCTGTACCAACAATTCTGGCATAACGTGGCATTTTAATTATTCCTCTTTTGACCATTAAGAAAATCTATGACTAGTTGGTTAAAGACCTTTGGATATTCAATAAAAACTGAGTGTCCACCATCATTAATAACTTCTAGGCGAGAATCTTTTATTCTTTTTGCTAAGTTATAAGAATTTGCTACTGGCACCATTGGATCTTTATCTCCAGTTACTATTAAAGTTGGTGTAGTTAAATCTTTTAATTTAGCTTCAACATCAAATGTCATAGCTGCTTGTAATTGACTTAAATAAGCTTGATATAAAATTGGGTTTGCTAAACGTAGTCCAACTATTTTTTCAAATTCTTCTTCTTTTGTTGTTTGAAAATCTTGAGCTAAAGCAAATTTTAAGTTTTTTCTAATTCTTTGCTCTGAATTTGGATCTTCAAAAGAACTCATTGCCATTAAAGTTTCTGCTGATGGAGAAACATGATTTTTTCCACCAAAACTTGTACAACAAAGTATTAGGCTAGAAACTTTTTCTGGATATTTCAAAGCTAATTCCTGTGCAATAAACCCGCCCATTGAAGCACCTAAAATATGTGCTTTTCTAACTCTTAAAAAATCCATTAAATCAGCTACATCATCAGCCATTCTTTCCATTGAGAATGGATAAATAGGATTTTTTGAGCGACCTACACCACGATTATCAAAAACAATAGTTTTATAATTTTTAGAAAATTCTGGTATTTGGTGATACCAAATCCAAAGACCTGTAGCAAAGCCTGGTATTAAAATTAAAGGATACCCTTGACCATAAATTTCATGGTGAATTTCATAATTGCTAGTTTGAACTTTTGACATTTTTTAACCTAATTTAGAAAATTTGTAGGGCTACTAGAAAAGTAACCCTACTTCTATGAGGCACCTAGAAACTGAGTTTTAACGCAAATTGAATTACACGAGGCCCGCTTCTAGTTGAAGTAATTCGGCCAAATGTTGAAGGAATAGCAATATTGCTATTTGGGTTAGAGAAGTTAACTGTGTTAAAAGCATTAAAAAATTCTGTACGAAATTCAACATTAAAACTTTCTCTAACAGGGATAAATTTAACAATTGAAATGTCTAAGTTCTTTTGCCCTGGGCCAATCAAGGTATTACGCCCAACAGTACCAAAAGGAGCATTTCCATCAAAGAATGGATTTAGAGTTGTACCAACTAAAACTTGTCTGGATGGAACAAAAGCTGAGGTATTAAAGAAGCCATTAAGACGGTCTTTAACATCACCTGAAACTTCTGGATTTGCACCATTAACAACATTAGCTCTTTGCAAAATAAAGTTGCTAGGTGCGTCAACAATTGTAAATGGAAGTCCTGATTGTAGAGTTAAAATTCCGCTAACTTGCCAACCATTTACTAATTTACTAGCTAATTTAGATTGAACATTAAATTTTGGTAAGTCATAAACACCACTAAAAACAAAGCGGTTTCTTCGGTCAAAATCTGAAAGTCCACGATTGCTACCAGTGTTAAATTGGTCTCCAGGTACGCCAGCCAATTCATTAATTGCACCACCAGAATAATTATCTATTGACTTTCCTACAGTGTAAGAAGCTAAAAATTGTAGCCCTTTGCTAAACTGCTTAGTAACACTAAGTTGGAAAGAATCAAAATGAGAGGTAGAGCTAGACTGTACTTGTTGAATACCTCCAGCAGGATTCTTTTGTGTAGAAAGAAATGGGCCTAATGGCAAGGTAAATTGTCTAGTGACAGGGTTAAAAACAGGCTGATTTAAGCTAACTACTTGTAGTAATTTCGTTCCTTTTGAGCCAACATAGCCAAATTCTAAAAGTAAGTCATTTCTTACTGCATATTGAATATTAAGGTTATATTGTTGGACATAAGGAGTACGGAAATTAGGATCAAGGAAAATGCCGCTAATTGGTGTTCCAAGAAGTGATGGAACTGTTGGAATAACAGGAAAAGCTGTTGGTTGGGGAACAGGAGCAAAAGGAGATGCTAAAGGTCTACCAACAGCAGTAGCTAGAGAAAAGAAAGGAAAATTCAAGACTTGAGTATTAATTGAACGTGTAGAAACACGGTCAAAATAAATACCATAACCCCCACGAATAACAACTTTATCGCTATTAAAAGGTTTGTAGGCAAAACCAAACCGAGGTGCAATATTATTTAAGTCATTATCAATTAATGAATCTGAAACTAAAGGAACTCCTGCAATAGGATTTTGTGCATTTCCTGCTTGGACAAAACCATTTGGAGGTTGAGCAATTGCTGTAACTGAACCATTCTTAAATTGCTCAGGAAGAAAATTAATTAAGCGTCCTTGTTGTTCTGTTGGATTACCAAAAAATTCGTAACGAATACCAAGATTTAAGGTTAGTCGATTATTAACTTTAATATCATCTTGAGCAAAAGCACTAAATTCATTAACTCTTAATGCACGATCAAACACACCTGAACCAAGTAAAGAAATAGATTGACCTGCTAAAAAGCTAGCAAAGGTTGGGAAAACTAATTGACCACGAGTAAAAGCATTAAAGAAAAAGTTAACTTGTGAGCGACGATATTCAGCACCTAAACGCAGACGATGCCGTCCAGCAGTAATTGAAAGTGTATCGCTATAAGTAAAGGTATTAATTGCTGAAGATTGATCAGCAAAAGGAGAAGATCCTAATGTAAAAAGCCCTACTACTTGAATTGTAGGCAAACCAGAATATAAATTACTTGTTGGGCTATCAATACCAAATTGTTTAGCTGTAAAAGGCTCTTGAGGCTCAGAAGTAACTCGAATACGATTATAACCAAAACGAGCTTGATTAACTATATTTGGACTAAAAATATAAGTATCACTTAAAGAAACTACTCGATTAATTAAATCTAATTCTCCACCAAATCCAGGAAGTTGAGTTGGGCCGTTGCCTAAACCAGCAAAATTAAAATTACCTTGAGTGAATGGATTATTAGCTGAAAACACTTTGCCTGTAAAATTATGTTTTTCATTAATTTTAAGGTCAACATTGATATTAAACTGGTCTTCTTGAAAACGAGAAATTGCTGAAATAGGAGTTAGTCCGCTTGCTGTTGTTGGAGAAGGAATAATAAATTGACCATTAGGCAACCGTGCTTGTAAAAGCGAAACTGCAATAGGACTAATCAAAGTTGCAGGTAGTCCAAATGCAGCCGCCAAACCTGTAGCAGTGCGATTGCTATCTGTTAAGCCAACAGGAATAACAGGAAAAGTTAAACTATTGCTTAAAGATGCTCCATTACGTTCACGTGTACCTTGGTAAGATCCAAAAAAGAAAGCTCTATCACGAACAATTGGCCCACCTAAAGTAAAACCAAATTGATTTTTTGTTAAAATAGGTTTTCTTTGACCTGCACTATTTAGAAAGAAATCATTAGCATTTAATGAACGATTGCGCAAAAATTCATAAGCATTACCATGAAAACTATTTGTTCCTGATTTAGTTACCGCTTCAACGTTACCACCTGCATTGCGACCATTAGAGGAATCATACAAACTTGTTTGAACAATAAATTCTTGAATTGAATCTGTTGCAGGAACTGCAATATTAGGAGTGGAATTTGTTCCAATAGAATTAGCATCTACGCCATTAATTCGGACACTATTGCTAGTTGTACGTTGACCATTGACAGATATAATAGCATCGCCTCGGCCTAGATCTGTATTATTAGAAAGGTTTGCTGATGTGCCTGCTGATAAAGTAAGTAGTTGTTGAAAATTTCGTGTAGGTAGAGGTAATTGGCGCAAAGTTCGTTCGTCTACGTTGCGGCCTAGTTGGGTAGATTCTGATTGTACTAATGGAGGTGTTGCTGTTATGGTGACAACTTCTGAAACTGTTGCTGGTTCTAATGCAACTTTTAATGAAGTAACTTGAGTAATATTTACTGGAACATCTTGTAAAACTACACCCTTAAAACCTTCTACGCTTACTGTAACTGTGTATTTACCTGTAGGAAGCAATCTAACAGTAAATATTCCTGATTCATTTGCAATAACTTCTCTCTCTACGCCTGTATCTTGATTTTTAATTGATACACTAACACCAGCTACAGCAGCACCTGTTTGATCAGAAATTAATCCGCTTATGTCGCCTGTTGTGCCTTGCGCATAAGCACTAGAACTAAATATAGTTGTTTGCATTGGTACAAACAAAGATACTAAAAAAAATATTGCTATAACTCTATATTTATACATTTTCCTCTCCCAGATCTATTTTATTATTCAAAGTATAAAAACGAACGAACGTTTTTTATTAAAGTAAAAAAATAAGAATTAATTATTAGACAGATTTTTTTCTAAAGCTGAAGCGGACAAAAGGCCGCGACAAAATAATTTACTTAATTTTAGTATTGCTTCATCATCAGTTATGCCTAGATGACGATTACCACCAAAAAGTTTTTCAATAAGAAAATAGTTAAGAAATTGCAAATAAGCAACCGTAAAACCCAAAGCTGGGTCAACTTCATCATTAAGCAATTTTTGTTTTTTTAATCTATAAAAATGTTGGTCAAAGCGTTGACCAAATCTTTTTGAAAGTCCCGCAAAAAACTTGCGGCAATGTTGGTTTTCAAATTCTAACACATCAATATACATCAATAACCAAAACTCATAGTGATCTTCTACTACCTTTTGCAAGAGTTTACCAAGTTTAACAAAATTTTCTGGTAGCAGTGGTTCTTCTATTTGAGAAAACATGTTATCAAATCTTTCAGTAATTACTTCTTCATAACTGCTAATTAAGGATTCTAAAATATCTTCTTTAGTTTTGTAGTAGTTATAAAGATTACCTAAAGATATGCCAGCCTTTTCTGCTATTTGACGGATAGATGTTCCGTGAAAACCATGTTTAATAAATAGTAACTTTGCTGCTTGTTCTATATTAGCTTTTTTTTCTGCTATTATTTCTCGGCTAAGTTTTGGCATAATTAAAAACGAACGAACGTATTTTATAAATATATAAATATCTTGTCAACAAAAAAAAGTTAAAAACTTACTGTTTATTAACAAAATTTTTTTCTTCTGTTGACTCGGTTATTTCTGTTGTTAGGCTGGTTATTTTACAAGAGTTTGTTAACTTGGTTAAATTAGACAAATTTATCAAAGTTTCTTGAAAGTAAACAGAAGCATCTAAATAGTTGTTAAATATGGCTTTAGTTGGCTCGGAATAAGTTTTTGTAGCTAAAAGTTCAATAGTTATTTTTGCACAAGCTTCTAGGCTTGAATCTTTAATTATTTGAAAAATATTAAAAGGTTGGCTCATAAAATTTCCTATTTTTATTAAATTCCAAAAGGATTAGCATATTTTTGATAATCAACTAAAACATCTTTTAATCGATAAACTAAATCATCAAAAGAAGCATCATCAGCTAACCAATTTTCTAGCCTATCTTTACCTAAAGTTATGTTATGTTCTTGACCATTATTAGATCTGAAAGCCACTTTATCACTATCTGCTAAACGCTCAATTGTCCAATCCACGCCGTTTAAGCTAAATTCACGAGAAAAGCTTGTTTCTTTAGGAAAAGGCTTAAGATTAGAAGCACTTTTTGTAGGGTCATTTAGATTACCAAAAATTTGTTGGAAAAATTGATCTGTTAATTGATAGGTTTGCTTGTCAAGTTCTGGGTCAATTTTATTGTCATATTGGTAATCAACTACATTATCTTGCTCAACAAAATTTTTTAGATTCCAAGTAGGCACATTTAAGACAAAAACCCCTGTTGGCGGATTATTCCGTTGCTTAAAATTACGGGCTTCTTGTGCGCTATCTAAATAAAGTTTTACTCCTATTTGAGTATTTCCTAAAGTTGTAAATGAAGTTAAATTGCCTGCTGTAAAAGGCTTTGGTGTAGCATTGTTAAGTTTAGCATTAGGATTATTAGTATTTGGCATTTGAAGTTTTAGAGCAATTTCTGGAAGATCATTTTTTTGATAACCTATTGGAAGATTATTTATCATTCCACCATCAACTAAGCGAATTGTGCGACCTGTAGCAACATCAACAAAATCAACAGGTTCAAAAGATCCTGGCACAGCAGCCGAAGCCGTCATAGCCATTGCAACTGGAGTGTTAGGAGTAGTTTCTTTGCTAAAAACAAAAATTCTGTCTTCTAAATTTGTCATATCATTTGGAGCTTGGCTATCTGAGAGTTTAGTAGCCCCAATATAAAGAGGAATTTTTAAGTCAGCAAAAGTAACCGGACGATCTGTTATACCTGTAACTTCTCGTAATTTTTGATCCATATAGCGGTAAAACTCGCGTCCTGTAGTTAAACCTGAACTAGGAAGCAGATTAACTTCAAGAAATTTTTTGATCTGTGGATCTTTTGATATTTCATCAGCTTTACTTGGGCTAAGCCCAGCAGCAATAAAGGCAGCATTAATTGAGCCAGCAGAAACTCCGCTTACACTTGCTGGAACAATTCCAAGGTTATACATTTCTGACACTGCGGCAGCATGTCTTTTTCCAAAACCTCCACCACCCTCAAAGCTAACATGTACTGGCACAGGTTCACCATTATTTGCTGGAATGCCTGCTTTAGAGCGATTTTCCGAGACAATCGATTTATATTCATCTAATGAGCGAGCAATAACTTTTTGCCCTGTTTTACTCTTAAATTCAACTTGTCCATTTAGGTCTTCACCAAAAAGCAGCTTTTTTACTTCAGGTGGATTAATATCTATTGGTTTATTGAGGCTAGAGCCAGGAAAATTTTTAGCTGTAACTTGTCCTTTATCTAAATCTCCTGCAACAAAATTTGTTGCTAGCAGCATCTCCCCTGCTCTAGGAGCATTATCTAAATCATAGCCATAGGTTTGCTGCAATTTTATTTTAGCTGTTTCATCCCCTCCTTGAGCAAGCTTAATGGTTTGACGTAAATCATTTGTATTTTGCACCAGCAAGCTTTTAGGGATGGATTTACCTTTTGGATTAAAATCAGGAAATAGAATTGATTTGGTTAAGTTTTGTAAACTTTGGTAATAAGCTTTTACTATTGGTTCTGTATATTCATTAGGATAATTAAATTTATAAATAGCTTCTAAAATATCATCACTTTTTGCTAAGTCTAAAAAAGATGTTTTTAAGCTATCAACTTGAGCATCAGAAAATACAGATAAATTATCAGCAATAGTTTTAGATTTGCTATTTAGTTCATTAACTTGTTGGCTTAAACTACTTTGATATTCGCTGCTTGATTGTGAAATTTTATTTGGCGTATTTTGGATTTTATCAAAAGAATTTAATACACCAAAAATTGCAAAAGCATTACCATTGCTTAAGTCTTTGGCAGATTTATAAAGATTTGTCGCACCAATCTTTATTTCTTGAAGATTTTTATGGGTGCTATAAAGAAAATCGTTTGTTAAATTGCCAATTTTAGAAATAGTTTCTTTTGTTTGTTGGTTAAACTGGTTTATTTCTAAGGTTTTTGTAATAAGTAACTCAGGGTTATTATTTTTTATTTCTAAGGTTTTTGTTGATATTTTAACTGCTTGATTTTTAATATTATCAATAAATTTTGCAACATTATTTCTTAATAAATTACAATTATCTACTACTTTATTAGAGTACTTGTTAGTGCCTTTTTCTAGCCTTTCAGAAATCTGTAATAAATTTTTAATTACTACTTGTACTTTATAATCTGTTGTGGATGGCGAAGTCTCTTTTAAGAAATTGTTGTTTTGTTTAACTAAATTAATATCATTAGCTACATTTGTTAGTTTATAGGTTAATTCTGATTTAATTTTTTGACTATTAAAATCATTTTTTGTTTGAGAAACTGGAATAATTTTATTATTAAATACTGCTTCTGAAGAATTAATATTTTCTTCTAATTCTATATTGTTAGTAGCTAATTTTGAGGCATTATCTAATTGGTTTATTGAATAGTCACTTACTTTGTTGATTTTCATTAAAACCCCTCAACAGTCAAACAAAATGAACGTCCGTTCTTTGTACCAAAAAAGGTTTAGAGAGTCAACAAAAAATCTTGGTTTTATTTCTTATTTTTTAATTGAAAATTTTTCTAAAGCTTTAGGTCGGAAAATAGCCCGGCTAAAAATTTCACTTAGTTTAACAATAGCCTCATCATCTGATATTCCTAAGTGATTATTTCCGCCAAAAAGTTTTTCAATCAAAAAATAATTAAAAAACTGTAAATAAGCTACTGTAAAACCTACTGCAGGGTCTATATCACCATTTACATCTTCATCACTTTTAAGTTTAGAAAAATGTTTAGAAAAGCGTTTAGAAAGGCGTTCAGACAGATTTTCAAACATTTTGCGACAATGGCGGTTTTCAAATTCTAGTACATCAATATACATCAATAACCAAAATTCATAATGTTCAGCTACTAGAGCTTGGACTTTTTTACCAAAATTTATCAAATTATCTGGTAGTAATGGTTCTTCAACATCATCAAAGATTTCTTTCAATTTAGTATTAATAATTAGTTCATATTTATTAATTATTGATTCAAGAATATCTTCTTTTGTTTTATAGTAATTATAAAGATTACCTAAAGATACATCTGCTTGAGCAGCAATAAGCCGCATAGACGTTCCATGAAAGCCATGTTTAATAAAAAGTTGTTTTGCTGCTTCTTCAATATGTTCTTTATTTCCCTCAATAGTTTCTTGTGTTAATTTTGGCATAGTTTTAATTCTAGGTTTTGTAATTATTTTGTATAATCAAAATCAAGTTATACAAAATTTAATTTATAGTTTTTAGTATATTATTATTTTTTACTTTTATTATTTTTAATGGTAGTAGCTGTGCTATCTTTACTTAAAATAACATATAAGAGCATTTATTTTAAGTTAGTTAAGCATATTAGATTTTATAAAACAGAGTAAAGAAACTTGCAAGTTTTTGTTACTTGTTTATTTATCAAGGTTTAGACAAAGTATTTTAGATTTTGGCTAAATTCTGTGGTTAATAAGCAAGAAAAGTCACTAGGTATAAATTTATGGATCAGACGGGACTCGAACCCGCAACATTCTGCTTAAACGGCAGATACTCTACCAATTGAGCTACTGACCCAAACAAAGAGACGGAACCGACGGGACTTGAACCCGCAACGGCTTGATTAACATTTCAAGGCTCTGGCCGGTTGAGCTACGGCTCCAAAAACTCTTTTTGTATCCTTACAAAACTTAACGGAGAGTGAGAGACTCGAACTCTCATGTGCGCTAACACCACAATTTTCAAGACTGTTGCCCTACCAATTAGGCGAACTCTCCAACTAAAACAGAAGCACTAGGATTTGAACCCAGACCAACGGTTTTGGAGACCGTAATGCTAACCATTACACCATGCTCCTAAATTAAAAATATTATTTTTAATATATTTTCTGCTAATATTTATAATATATTTTCAAATATTATTGCAAGTCTTTTTTTATAATTTTTAAGAAGTTTTTCCGGATAATTTATTGATAATAAAGAACTTAGTTAATACAAACACTAATAGTTTACAGAAGCGTTTTTTAGGTCAAACACTTCCATTAAACTTGTTTTAATTTTAGTTATAGTTAAGTAATCTAATAACCATAAGGAAATTACTTAACTATAATTTCAACCACAACAAAAAATTTTGTGGTTAAAAAGTAAAGGAGCAAGTAAAACTTGTTTACCCGCTCCTACTTTCCCTAAAATTTGAGTCTTGAATTTATTTTTGAGAGTTGGGAGCGGGAATCCGCTCCCGCGATGTTATCTTTGTCGTTCAGTCCATCCAAAATCTAAATATCTATTTGCTATTATCGCGCTAAGGCCATTCGGACGACTTGAGGACATATTCAGTGAACTTGGGTTGGCACAGATACCCAATAAAGCACCAATGGCTAGGCCGCGACCGCTCTTTGTGGCCGTAGTAGCTATAGGTTTGGGTTGTTGGTGCTGTTTGAGTAACATAGTTAAATTTATTAATCCATTATTGATAATTTAAGAAATCTGTCTTTTGGTTGACAGACACTACAGTTTAGTAGAAAGCTCTATTTACTGTCAACTAGAAATTTTTTATTTTTTAATTTTAATACCTAAAATTTATCTAAACCTTGATTTGTTATTAGCTGCTTTCTAAGGAGAATCAACTTGATGTTAATACTATTTTAGGTATATAAAAACGCTCATCCATTAGAAATCAACAAATATCTATTTAATAAACAAATTAGTAAGTTTTTTGAGGCACAAAAAAGATGGAAAATCAGGAAAAAAGTTTACAAGAACAGTATGCACCATTAAGTGCTTGTTTTCGCTGTGGGCCAGCAAACGATAAAGGACTGCGCATTCGTAGTTTTGTAGAAGGTGATGAAGTTATAGCAGAATGGACGGCATCAAGCCATCATGAAGCTTTTCCCGGTATGCTCAACGGTGGAATTATAGGTTCTTTGCTAGATTGTCATGCTAATTGGGCCGCCGCCTGGCATTTGATGAAACAGGCTAATGCAGAAAAACCACCTTGTACAGTAACGGCTGACTATGCAGTTAAATTGCTTCGCCCAACACCTACAGATGCAATAATAAAATTAACAGCTAAGGTAGTTGAATCAACAGAAGATCGGGCAGTTGTAGAAGCAAAATTAATTGCAAAAGAAAAAGTTTGTGCAACTTGCCGAGGCACTTTTGTTGCTGTAAAACCTGGACACCCTGCTTATCATCGTTGGTAGTATAATTTCTTAGGAGTATTTTATGAGTATAACTGATGAATATAAAGAAGCTATTAGAGCAATTCATGGCAATAAAGTAGCAGATAATTTAGATATTCAAATTAAAGATGGTTGGTATTATGTAACTTTTAATGAACTGCCTGAAAATGGCGGTGATGCGTCGGTTCGATATCGTAAAACACAACTTCAAGCTACAATTGCAAACTTAAAAACTAAAGCACAAGCCCAATAAATTTTTTATTTTTGCTGAATCCTTTTGTTAGAAAAGTTGTACTAGCTAACAACAATAAAACTTCTAACAGGAGGATAAAACAATGTCTATGGCTGATATGCTTGCAATTATTAGCGGACTTGTAATTTTAGGGTTTGCTTTCCCTTCACTACTTTTAATTATTAATTTATTCTTTCCATACCTAGTAAATATTAGTAAGCAACAAATTGTAGCAAAACCAATAGCTAACACTTTTCAAGGATTAGCTATATTTCTTGTATGTTTTTTTGCTCTAGCCATTTTTATTAATATTCCTGGCCCAGGTAAATTACTAGCTTTAGTAATTTTCTTAATTATGTTAAGTATTGCAATGATAGGGTTTGCTGGTTTAGTTAGTCATTTAGCAGCAAAATATCAAGATTTTTCTAAGTCTAACAAATCAGTAACGAATCTTTTTTATAGTGCTTTTTTCCTAGAACTCACTTTTGTTTTACCTTTTATTGGTTGGTTTGTAATGCTGCCTATCACATTTTTAATGTCTTTGACTGCTGGAACTAAAGCTTTAATACAAAACAGCAAAAGCCTACCTGTAGCAACTTCATCAAGCCCAGAACTTATTTAATTTACAACCATTTAAACAAATAACTTTTATAAATTTAAGCTTTGGAGCTATAACTTTATGAAGCGAAGAAATTTTTTACAAGCTATTGGTTTGGCTAGTTTAGCCCTTATGTCTACGGCCTGTGAACAAGCCCCTTGGTTAGTTGGGCAAGCTAATATGCCAACAACTAAAATTATTAATTGGAATAATAGTAGCCAAGAAAAATTAGCAATGCACTTGCTAAAACGTTTAACTTATGGAGCAAATAGTCAAGACTTAGAAATAGTTCTAGACAAAGGAATTAAAATCTTTATTGATGAACAACTTAGCCCTGAAACAATCATTGATAAGCGTACTGACTGGTTAATTAGACGTATTGACACCATTAATCTTAAAGCACCAGATATTTTTGCCCTAACAGCTAAACAAGCTATCAGCGATTTACGCCAAGCTACGATTTTAAGAGCAGTTTATAGCAATCGGCAGTTGCAAGAAGTAATGGTAGAGTTTTGGAGCGATCACTTTAATATTTATAGTGAAAAAGCTGATTGTGCTTGGCTAAAGGTTATTGATGACCGTGAAATTATTAGAAAACATGCTTTAGGCAAATTTAGCGATCTGCTTAAAGCTAGTGCGACTAGTCCAGCAATGCTTTCTTACTTAGATGGAAGTAACAATACAGTAAACAAAATTAATGAAAATTATGCTCGTGAACTATTGGAACTTCACACTTTAGGTGTTAATGGTGGTTACTCACAAACTGATGTAATAGAAGCAGCTAAAGCACTTACAGGATGGAAAAATAAAAAGACGTTTTGGCGTGGTAAAGTTGAATTAGAAACCTCTCAGCATGATTTTTCAGCAAAAACTATTTTAGAAAAAACTTTTAATGCTAATTCTAGCAGTGATTTAGAAGAGCTAATTGATTTAGTTAGCCATCATCCATCAACAGCCTGCTTTATTAGCAAAAAGCTTTGTCAACGTTTTGTTGGTGAAAAATTTAGCCAAGAGTTAGTTTTAGAAGTAGCAAAAAGATTTCAGGAAAGCAACAGTGATATTAAAGAAACGCTTCGAGTGCTTTTTAATTCTCAAGAATTTCTTAATGCTCCACCAAAATTTAAGCGTCCTTTTACTTATGCTATTTCTGTGCTAAGAGCAATAAATGCTGATTGCGATGGCAGTCAAATTTTACAGGATCATTTAGAAAATATGGGTCAACTTCCATTTAATTGGCCTACTCCAGATGGCTACTCTGACAAAGAACAACATTGGCAATCATATCTTTTGCCACGTTGGAATTTTGCTATTGCTGCGGCCAATAACCAAAATTAAAGGCACAACGGTTGATTTAGATTCTTTTGCTGTTAACCCTGCTGCTTTGGCTACCAACCTTGTCCAACGACAACTTACAGACATGGAAATGTCGGCTCTTCATCAAGCAAATAATGTTAATGATATGGTAGGGCTATTGCTTTGCTTACCAGAGTTTCAATATCAATAAACCATTGTAGGACAAAGACTTATGGATAATCAGACCTTAATATTAATTAATTTGCGTGGTGGGGCCGATGGGTTAAATATGATTGCCCCCTACAAAGAAGAAAATTACTATAACTTAAGACCTACCATAGCTTTAGCAAGACCTGATGAAAAGGACGGAGTGCTTGATTTAGATGGCTTTTTTGGCCTTCATCCAGCTTTAGCCCCGCTTTTACCACTTTATCAAAAGCAGCAACTAGCAATACTTCATGCTACAGGTTGGAAAGGACAAACTCATTCACATTTTGAAGCTTGGGAAGAAATCGAGCTAGGAATTACAGGACAAGAAAAACCTATAACAGGCTGGTTAGCCCGATATTTACAGTTACTTAACCAAAATGAGAAAAAGCAAAACGCGCTACAAACAATAAATTTTAGCTCCTGGCCTACAAAACTTTTTATTGGTTATCCTAGTACAAGTAAAATCTCTGAGTTATCAGACTTTTGTTTAAAAAGTAAAAATACTTCTAGTTTAATTTCAGCGTTAAAATTACTTTATCAATCTGATGATGTAAAAAGCTTTACTGCTTTAATAACAAACATAGGTCAACAAACCATCAACACATTAGAGGAAGTAAATAAAATACTTCAAAATCAAGAAACTAGCAGTTCAGAATATCCTAAAACCCGCTTTGGCAGTCAATTACAAAGCGTTGAACAGCTTATTCAAGCAAATATTGAGTTATCAGCCGTAAGTATAGACTTAAATGGATGGGACACCCATATTCTACAAGGAGGAGCAAAAGGACATATGGCAAATTTGCTTTTAGAATTGGCTAGCGGGATTGCAAGTTTTGCTAAAAACCTAAAAGACAAGTGGGAAAAAGTAGTTTTAGTTGTGATGACCGAGTTTGGGCGACGAGTAGCAGAAAATGGTAGCGGAGGCACAGAACATGGACAAGGCGGAGTAATGTTTTTTGCTGGTGGAAAAGTTAATGGCGGGCGTGTTTTTGGTGATTGGCCTGGGCTGTCAACAACTAGTTTATCTGGGCCGGGGGATTTAACTATCACAACTGACTTTCGCACAGCTTTAAGCGAAATTATAATGCCTCAAATTGGCAGTGTAGAAAAAATCTTCCCTAATTATCAAGTCACCCAAAATTTAGGAATTTTGTCAAACCAAGCTTAGGTAATATTTAAGTTATTTTAAGGGGGTTGGGGCTAAAACTCGCGCTTTTATGAATGAACTAGAACCGACTCCAAAAGCACAGCTAGAAGCAGAGTTACTAGCACAAATTCTTAAAGATGATCCTCAGGCTTTTGCACAGTTAGTAAAACAATTTCATAAGCGTGTTTATAGTATTACTTATAGGATGCTTGGTAATGTAGCAGAGGCAGAAGATTTATGCCAGGAAATTTTCTTACGAGTTTATCAAAATTTATCTAGTTATGACCCCAATTTACCGCTTGCACCTTGGATTTGTCGTATTGCAAGCAACACAACAATCAATTACTTAAAAAGGCGGACGCTTAAAACTGTGCCATTAGAAATAAATTTTAACAATGAGGAAAAAGAACGTCCCCTTGTTGACGAGCGTGCAACGCCAGAACAAGCACTGCTTGAAAGCAACCGTAACAAAAAATTGCAAGCAGCAATTTTAAGTTTGCCAGAAAACTATAGACTAGCATTTACACTCAAATATGTAGAAAACTTAACATCTGAAGAAATCGGGGAAATAATGAATATCCCTCGTAACACTATTAAAACTTGGTTGGTGCGGGCCCGTGAAGCCTTGAGAGGAAAGCTAATTGATGAACTGTGATCAAGTGCTACCTCTAATTTATGATTTAGTAGATGCTGATATATCAGCAAGTGATAAGCTATTGCTTGAAAAGCACTTAGCTAGCTGTGAAGCTTGCCAGGAGACATTAAAATCTATTGAATCAGCAGAAAAGTTTTATAAAGAAGAAGTTTTGCTCACTCCTGCATCAGACCTTTCTGACAGAATAAGCAACCAAGTTTGGTTACAAAAAAATGTAGTTTCACTAGAAGATAAACTTTCTCCTCGTCCAACTAAAAGTATTATTTATTACTTAAGTGCAATAGCAGCTAGTTTTGCAATTACTTTTTACTTACTAGGATCTTTACTAGTATCTCAAGCCATTAGCAAAATAGATTTTCTTGCTTTTTTTACTGATAAAAACTTAACTCCTAATTTTTCTACTTTAGGTGAATTAAATGAAACCAACTTAGGAATATTAAATTTACTAGCAAAAACTAATAGTCTATTTAGCAACTCAAGCACTGTAAAAGCTTTAGTTACAATCTTTATATTAGCTAGCTTACAGTTTACGTTAAATTACTTATTAACTCAAAATAAACCTAAACAGGATAAAAGTTTATGAATCCAGGTGCAGTACTTGCATTAATGTTTTTTTCTGTAATGTTTGGCTTAGGTTTAACAGCCGGTGCCTTAGCAGCTAGAGCTTGTTGGACAAATATTTCTGAAGAATTAGATATAGTTTTACTTAGTAGCTCAGGTCTAAAGAGATTTTTCTTAGGTATTATTAATACATTTATTTCCTTAGTTATAGTGATACTTACATCAAAATTGGGCCCATTAGGAATATTAGGTTTATTAGTTTTATTTTTAATAATGATTTTTGCTTTTATCGGCTTTGTTGCAGAGATTTCCCTTTGGGGTCGGCGTGTTTTAGCCCTACGTCAAGCAACTAGCTCGCTTTTTGCCCAAACCTTAGCAGGAGGTTTAACATTAAGTACAATTCTACTTTTGCCTTTTGTAGGGCAAACAATATTTTTTATTATTTTATTCCAAGGACTTGGAACAAGCATTTATTGGCTATTTCAACGTAAAAACTTAGCTAAAACTTAAGCTTGGCAAATTACTTCAAATTATGAAATCTGTGATAGTTTAAGTTAAAAAATTAAGGTCTATTTTGATCTATCGTTAAGATTTTGTTAAAAAAGCTGCCTAAAACCTAAACTAAAATCTAATTTTTAAGAAATTAGTAACCCCATTTTTTACAAATAATTAGAAAAATTTCTTAAAAAATTTTTAACTAAATGGTTTGCATCTATAAGCTATTTAGTTATTATTAAGTATTTTGAAATCAAACTAATCAAACTAATCAAGTTTTTTTAATATGTTTTTATGTTAGGAGAAGTTTTATGGCGAATAAAAAACTAACTAAAGGGGAAATTAAAAAACCCTTTAAGTTTTTAGTTACACTCTTTAGTGTTTTATTTCTTGTAAGCGGATTTACATTTTTTATAGATGGAATATCTGCTGCAAAACTAGGTAAAACACCTGGCAAATTCCAAGGTAATTTAACTACCCTTGACCAGGAAAAAGTCATTTCTGATGATGGTTTATGGCAAAAGATTGATAGAACCAACTTAAATAACATCCAAAGTCCTGCAATAAATATACAACCTGATAAATTTCATTTAGTTGAATTAAATAAAAATGTTCTTAAACAAATATTAGCAAGCGCACCTTTAGAAAATAGTGAGCTAGCAGCCAGTACCCGTCAAGTAATGTCACTTCCAATGCCTGATGGCAGTTTTGGGCATTTTACTATAGTTGAATCTCCTATGATGGAAAGCGGTTTAGCGGCTGAATTTCCAGAAATTAAAACCTATTCTGGTTATGGAATTGATGATCCTACAGCTTATGTAAGATTTGATGTTACATCGGCAGGCTTTCATGGCAATGATTCGCTCAGCAAATGGCCTTGTTCTAATAGACCCTCAAACAACTAACAACACAGATGCTTATATTAGCTATTCAAGAAGTGATGTTAACAGTATCCGTCAAGCTAAGTGTTTAGTTAAAGGTGATGGTTTAGATATTAGTAAAGTTGCGGAAAATGATGGCTCTACTAATTTTGAGAATAAATCTTTAAGCAATCAAGATAGAGACAATTTTAATTTAAGCGTTGGGCCAACACTGCGAACTTATCGTTTAGCAGTTGGAGCAACAGCCGAATTTACTATATTTCATGGTGGTACTGTAACGGCTGGTATGAATGCTATTGTTACTATTATGAATCGTGTTAATGGAGTATATGAACAAGACCTAGGAATAAGAATGGTACTTGTTAATAATAACTCTCAACTTGTTTTTACTAATAGTGCTACAGATGGTTATTCAAACAATGATGGTTTCGCGCTTTTATCCCAGAATCAAACTAAAGTTGACAGTGTTATTGGCCCAGCCAATTATGATATTGGTCATGTGTTTAGCACAGGTGGAGGTGGTGTAGCTGGTTTAGGGGTAGTTTGTTTTGGTGGACAAAAAGCTAGAGGTGTAACAGGTTTACCAGATCCAATTGGAGATCCATTTGCAATTGACTTTGTTGCCCACGAAATGGGACATCAATTTGGTGCTAATCATACATTTAATGGTACTACTTCAAGCTGTGGTGGTGGAAATCGTAACTCATCAACAGCTTATGAACCTGGTAGCGGAACAACAATTATGGCTTATGCTGGTATTTGTGGTTCAGAAAATCTACAAAATAATAGCGACCCATATTTTCATGGTGCAAGTTTTGATGAAATTGTAAATTTTGTTACAAATTCTGGTACTTGCGGGGTGCAAAGTGCAACAAACAATGGCGCACCAGTAGTAGATGCAGGGCCTAATTTTACAATTCCTCAAGGCACCCCATTTACTTTAACTCCAACATCAGCTAGTGATCCAAATGGTGATGCCTTAACTTACTGTTGGGAACAATTTAACTTAGGTTCAGCATCTCCACCAAATACAGATAATGGTAATCGGCCAATATTTCGTTCTTTTAACCCAACTACAAGTTCATCAAGAACATTCCCAAGACTTACAAATATCTTAAATAATACTACTACTTTGGGTGAAGATCTCCCAACCACCAATAGAACATTAAATTTCCGTGTAACTGTGCGTGATAACCGTGCTAATGGTGGTGGTGTAAATAACGATAGTATGCAAGTAACTGTTAATGCGTCAGCCGGGCCATTTACAGTTACCCAACCTACTAGCAACACTGCTACAGGTGGTGGAACTCTAAATGTAACTTGGAATGTGGCTAATACCAATGCTGCTCCAGTAAATACTTCTAATGTAAGAATTTCTCTTTCAACAGATGGTGGAAATACATTTCCAACCATTCTAGCAGATAACACTCCAAATGATGGTTCACAAACTGTTACTTTGCCAAATGTCCAAACATCTAATGCTAGAATTAAAGTTGAAGCTGTAGGGAATATCTTTTTTGATATCTCTAACCCAAGCTTTACTATAAATGCTGGTGGTGGCCCTGTTTGTACATTTACTATCGACCCAACTAACGCTTCATTTACTTCAACAGGTGGAACAGGAAATATTACAGTAACAGCATCTGACCCATCTTGTGCTAGAACTGCTACTAGCAATGCTGCATTTATTACTGTTACTTCTGGTGCTAGCGGTACTGGCAGCGGTACAGTTAGTTACACTGTTGCAACCAACAGTTCTACTTCATCCAGAACTGGAACCATTACTGTTGCTGGTCAAACCTTTACTGTTAATCAAGCTGGTGCGGCGGCTCCTAATTGTACATTTACAATAAATCCAACAAATGCTTCATTTACTTCAACAGGTGGAACAGGAAATATTGCAGTAACGGCATCTGACCCATCTTGTGCTAGAACTGCTACTAGCAATGCTGCATTTATTACTGTTACTTCTGGTGCTAGCGGTACTGGCAGCGGTACAGTTAGTTACACTGTTGCAACCAACAGTTCTACTTCATCCAGAACTGGAACCATTACTGTTGCTGGTCAAACCTTTACTGTTAATCAAGCTGGTGCGCCTGGTTGTACATTTACCTTAAATCCAACAAGTGCTTCATTTGCAACAAGAGGCGGTTCTGGAAGTATAACAGTAACAGCATCTAGTTCAACTTGTGCTAGAACTGCTACTAGCAATGCTGCATTTATTACAATCACTTCTGGTGCTAGTGGTACTGGCAATGGTATTGTAGCTTACAGAGTTGCTGTTAATAATGGTGCGGCAAGAACAGGAACAATTACTGTTGGAGACCAAACCTTTACGATTAACCAAGCTGGTACTGGTGGCGGTGGTACTCCTAATTGTACATTTACAATAAATCCAACAAATGCTTCATTTACTTCAACAGGTGGAACAGGAAATATTACAGTAACAGCATCTGACCCATCTTGTGCTAGAACTGCTACTAGCAATGCTGCATTTATTACTGTTACTTCTGGTGCTAGTGGTACTGGCAGCGGTACAGTTAGTTACACTGTTGCAACCAACAGTTCTACTTCATCCAGAACTGGAACCATTACTGTTGCTGGTCAAACCTTTACTGTCACCCAAGCTGGAACTGGTGGCGGTGGTGCTTGTACATTTACAATAAATCCAACAAGTGCTTCACTTACATCAAGAGGTGGTTCTGGAAGCATAACAGTAACAGCATCTAGCTCAACTTGTGCTAGAACTGCTGTAAGTAATGCTGCATTTATTACTATTACTTCTGGTGCTAATGGTACTGGTAGCGGTATAGTAACTTACTCAGTTTCTCCTAATATTGCATCCCAAAGAACAGGGACTATAACTGTTGGTGGACAAACCTTTACTATTACTCAAGCTGGCAGATTTTAGATAAAGTCAAAATCTATCAGTAAGAGAATCTCTAAAAAAGAAGCTAGCAAATGCTAGCTTCTTTTTATTTAATCCCAAAAAATCCCCAAACTATTTTTTTTAAGTGAACCTGATCTTAAACTATCAAAATAGTGAAATAATGAAAGTAATGGATGATAGATTAGCATTCTTGGCCCGGAAAACTTCATTACCTGCTTAATTTTTTCTTTCATAACATTACTAAAACAATGAATCTCACATTTAGCACAAGAAGGTTTTTTATCTTTATGTGGGCAACGTATAATGCGATAAGACGCATAATCATAAATTTGTTTACATTCAGAACAGGAAGCAATATTACTTTGATGTTTTTCTTTGCAATATATTTCAATCATTGCTTTAACGGTTTTATTTTCCCTTTCTAGCCGTCCTTCTAGTAAAAACATTTTTTGTTCTCCTACCAATAGAATTTTTATTAGCATCAAACAAATTTCGTACCAAAGGCTATTTTCAAGTAATTAAAAGAGTTAACGCTAGTAGATAGTTTGTAAGATGTGCAGAACTACTCATTATTTTTAAGCTTTTGTGTAATTTTGCTTAAAACATTTTTACTTATTAAACAATAAAAAATGGGGATAAATAGATTTATCCCCAAAACAATTTCTAAACGAAATGAAAAATTTTTATTGTCCAAGCATTTGGCTAAATACTTGTATTACATTAAATAAACTACTAATAGAAAAGCTTTCATTTTCAGAAAAACGAATTGCATTAAGTAAAAAGACCATCGGCACAAACACATGCGCAATCATAATGTAAAACCAAGCTTTTTTAGAGTATTTTGGATTGCCTACTAAACAACCAAGTGTTCCCCAGTAAAAAATACAAAATATTGTTGGTATTAATATTGGCAGGCCCATTACCCTACCAAAAAGGCTACCCATCATCCAAGGTAGATAAACCATAAATAAATAAAAGATTAAAAAATAAAAATTGCCTAATAACCAAAGTAATATTTTCCCAATTACTGGCATTTGCAACATTGCTGGCATAGAACCAATTGCTAGACCACATAAGACAGCCAATGGATTAGTTGGCTTTTTATTATCGCTATCAAGTGCCATAATTTGCTCCTTGTTGTTTAATATATTAAAAGTTTGGCCGATTGGATTTCATAGCAAGTTAGCAGCTTTTTTCCTTTTTGCCAATAGCCTTAACGATACAAAATTTATTTTTAACTTAACTTTTTAATTTATTTTCTGTGGTGATAAGTAAAATGCACAAAGCAAAACAAGAAGCAGTAAAACAATGGACAAATGACCCTTGTGGAATGTTAGCCGCTAAAGGCTTAAGTGTTGGAACTAGCGAATTTTATAAGCAAATAGATTATAACCGCTATCAAGAATATGCTCCATGGATGAAACAAGCTATTGAGTTTGAAAAATTTAGCGGCAAAAGTGTTTTAGAAATAGGTTTTGGTATGGGAACAGACCTTTTTAGCTTTGCCTCTGCTGGAGCAAAAGTTTATGGGGTTGACCTTTCTCCTCAACATTTAGAAATTGCTCGTAGCCGCTTTGCTCTCTATAATTTACCAGCAAATTTACAGCTTGCCGATACTGAATCTTTACCCTTTGAGGATAATACTTTTGATGTAGTTTATTCATTTGGCGTTATTCACCATACACCAGATACAGAAAAAGCCGTAGGTGAAATTTACCGCGTACTTAAACCTGGTGGACAAGCTATTTTAGCTGTTTATCATAAAACTTCTGTTTTTCATCTTTGTGTAATTGCTGGCTATTTGCTTCATAGAAGATTTTTAAAAGAATCTTACCAAGATACGCTTTCTCGTATTGAATACCGAGAAAATAGCGATGCTCGACCTTTAGTAAAACTTTATTCGCGCAAAGATTTTCAAAATTTGCTAAAACAATTTTCCCAAACACAAATAGAGTGTTTTCATTTAGATAAAACTCATTTTAGCTTTTTACAAACCCTTGTTCCTGATAGCTTGATCAAAAAATGGGAAAATAAATACGGTTGGTATTTATTAGCTAAAAGCTGGAAATAAGTAGCTTATTCTTTTTGTATTACCTTCAATGCTTCTAGCCAAACGCTTGGCACCGCGTCGCTTGGCATTCGCCAATCTCCACGCGGTGAAAGGCTAACCGAACCAACTTTGGGCCCGTCAGGTAAGCAACTACGCTTAAATTGTTGTCCAAAAAAGCGTTGGTAAAAGCTTTCTAGCCATTTTAATAAATCTTCTGATTTATATTTTTCTCCAAAAGCAATTTTAGCTAAAAATTGTATTTTGCTGGCTGGATAGCCATTTCTTAAAGTGTGAAAAATAAAAAAGTCTATTAATTCATAAGGGCCTATGATTTCTTCTGTTTTTTGCACAATTTTATCACTAGCATCTGGTGGCAGTAGTTCAGGGCTAATTGGTGTGTCTAAAATATCATGTAAAATTGCTTGTGTCGGCTTATCCATTTTGCTATCAGCTACCCATTTTACTAAGTGGCGAACTAGAGTTTTAGGAATACCTCCATTAACTCCATACATACTCATATGATCCCCATTATAAGTACACCAACCTAATGCAAGCTCTGATAAATCACCTGTACCAATTACAAATCCTAAATCCATTAAAATTAAAGTTCGCATTCGTGCTTGAGCATTTTCATAGGTAAGATTATGAATGCTTGGATCATGTCCAATATCCTTAAAATGTTGTGTTACACTATCAACAATAGAAATTTCTCTTAGACTAACTTCTAGCGATTCACAAAGTCGAATAGCATTTGACTTTGTGCGGCCAGTAGTTCCAAAGCCAGGCATTGTCACCGCTAAAATTTGTTTTCGTGAAATACCAAGTAAGTCAAAAGCACCTATCATTACAAGTAAAGCTAAAGTAGAGTCTAAGCCGCCGCTAATGCCAATTACAGCTTGCTTTAAGCCAAAATTATGTTGTAAATGTTCCAGGCGTTTGGCTAAACCTGCTACTTGAATATTAAAAATTACCTGACAGCGATGATCTCTTTGTGCATCATCGCCTGGCACAAAAGGATGTGAGTCAACGTGTCGCTTAAGTTCAGTTTTTGTAAAATCTAGCGGCTCACTATCAAAATAAATTGCTCGAAAAGCTTCTAATTCATCAGGAATAGTTTCCCCAAAGCTATTAGTCATTTCTCTTTCTCTAACCAGTCGTTCCAAATCTATATCAGCAATTGTTAAATAGCTATCGCGCCGGAAAAGCTGCGACTCGGCAAGCATTGAACCATTTTCTGCAATCATACAATGCCCTCCAAAAACCACATCTGTTGTTGACTCATGCGCTCCGCAACTAGTGTAAATATAAGCACAAATTCCACGTCCAGATTGTTGTACAACTAAAGGCTTGCGATATTCGGCTTTTCCTACAATTTCATTACTAGCCGAAAGATTCCCAATTACTGTAGCACCGTTTAAGACCATATGCGACGAAGGCGGGATAGGCATCCAAAGGTCTTCACAAATTTCAATACCAACTACAAAACTAGGGTTATTGCTAGCCTTAAATAATAAATCTGCGCCAAAAGGAATTTTTTCCCCTGCCAGGTAAAGTTCTGGATTAATTACACGTCTAGCAGATGCAAACCAGCGTGGCTCATAAAATTCTTTGTAGCCAGGAATACGTACTTTAGGGACTACACCTAAGACTTTTCCTTTGTGTAACACAGCAGCACAATTAAAAAGCTGGTTATCGGTTGAAATTGGCAAGCCTACTGCAATTAACATTGATAGCTCTTTAGTAGCCAAAGCCATTTCTAACAAAGCTTCTCTAGCTGCTTTTAAGAGTTCTCGCTGGAAAAATAAATCCCCGCAAGTATAACCTGTAATTGCTAGTTCTGGAAAAACCAACATTTGCACTTTTTCTTCTGCTGCTTTTTCGCACATCCTTAACATTTCCGCTAAATTGTACTTTACATCTGCAACCTTCATTTTTGGCGTAGCACATCCAACACGAACAAAACCATAACTAGACATAGAAAATCTCTCCTTAATTGGCAAAGCTAAATAACCAGGCTAATATGCAAACAGAGTTTACCTATTTTTAATTATTTTTGGAGATTTATTTATGGATAGCAGCAGTTTTAATCAAACTTGTAGTTATTTAAGACCTCAAGAAATGCTTCGAGTCCGTCTTATTACAGGCCGTGAGCTTACAGGCTTTTTTACTACGTTATAGTAAAGCTACTAGTTTGGATGGAAGCTTAGAACTAGAAACCCGTCAAGGAATTGTTCAATTGCTTTCTAGTTCTATTGAAAGCATTGATCTAGCAAACAACCAGCAAGCCTAAATTTTACTTTATTATAACTATATGATTAAAAATAACTTAGCTCGACAAATTGTTTTAGTTTTGGCTGCGCTTGTTTTTATTCTTGTTGCAATAGCAGCACTTGTTATACCTCATAAAATGGCAAGCCAAATGGGTTACACTCTAGTCAATATCAATGGATTAAATGAATTTCGTGCTATTTATGTTGGAGTTTGGTTTGCTACAGCAATTTTACTAATTGTAGCAGCTAAAAATATTAAAATCCCTCTTTTATCAGACCTTGGAGCAATCTGAATTTTAGGTCAAACCTTTGGAAGGTTAGTAAGTATAATTTTGGATGGGATACCAGGTAATGAAGTATTTCCAGTATTTTTTTTAGAGTTTATTGGAGGTTTATTACTTTTAATTATTCGTCCAAAGAATTAGCAAAATGGGATTTGTTAGTCCCAGAAACGCACAATAAAAGGTGTTTTTTATTTTTAGTCAAAAAACAAAATTTCTCTAACATCAATATTTTTAATTAGATTTGAGCAACCATTATTTATGATTAGTTATGGCACAGTGTTTGATAAAGTAAATAGCATAACTAGTTGCTCAATATTAAGTAACCGCGCCTGTTTAAGACGGCGCATTTTTTTTGTCTACTAGTCTTTGTTTATTGGTTTGTTTAGGGCTAGAAGTAACTTCATACATTTGGGCTGTAGGATGAGCCGCTTTAGCTGCTTCAATGCTTTCATACTGACCAATAATGTTAGCTGTTGGTACATTGCCCCCTTTTAGCATTAAACCATCAGCCCCACAAGGATAAGAATAAACCCACCATTGCCGCCCTGATGGGGAGTTAGGCATCCACTCAATTCTTAACATATGTTGCATAAAAATCTCCTTTCTCCATTTAGAAAGAATCTCTTTAATAATGAAGTTTGAAAGGGTTATTGATAATGACATAAGTTTATTTAACAGACTAGTAAAATTTTATATTAAGTTGTAAAAATATTAAGCCCAGCATATGTTACTGGGCTTAATAGAAAACTTTTTGTTTTTAATTTATTTGACTCTAAAAGTTAAAAGTCACACTGTTAGAAACTACTCCATTAATAACAACTACTACGGTATTTTGGCCTTTTTTAAGGCTTAACTTCTTTTTATTTCCTTTTAGCTCAATCTTAGTGTCTGTTTGACTTCTAATATTTCTACTTACATCAACATCATTTACCCTAACTATTGCACCTGAAGTTTGGAAACCCATTCCTGAAATAGTCAAAATAGGTTTAGCAAATGTTGCATTAGTGATATTTACACCTCCTGCAACTATTACTTGGAAGCTAATTTGGTCAGTTAAGCCGCCTGCATTGATAGCACGTAATGTTACTGTACCACTTTGAGCATTCATAGGTGGAGCAATACGAATCATTCCATTACCATTGCCATTATCCGTTAGAGCAACATACCCAGGAGCAGAAACTATTGAAAGTGCTAAACCTGTTGGGTCTGCGTCCATGGTTGTAACCGCTAAATTTATAACATCTCCAGATTTAACCATTTGGTCAGCAATAGGAGTAATTTTTGGTGGTCTAAGCATTTGTACCACACTTAGCTTAACAACTTGACTACGTACTATTTGACCTGAGGTGCCGTTAATTGTGACATTAAAATCACCTAAAGCAGCACTAGAACTAGCATTAACTGTTAGAGTCGAATTATTACCAGGTGCTATGCTATTGTTTGAAAACATTAAACTTAATCCACTGTTAGCAGGCTCTACACTAGCATTAAGAGAAATAGCATCTGTAAAACCATTAATTGCTTGAGTATTGAGAGTAAAGCTAGTAGCAGCACCTAAAGGTACAGATTGAACAGTAGGTCTAACGGCTAAAGCAAAATCTCCTGGTGGTTTTGGAGTCACAACAAGTCTAATCATTTCTTGACGAGTTATTGTTCCTGATTGACCAGTAACAGCAATATTAAAAGTTCCTGTAGTAGCGTTGCTAGCAACATTAACCATTAGAGTAGCTGTTTGACTTCCACTAATATTGCTTGAAGATAAATTAAGGCTAATACCACTATTAACAGGCGTTACAGAAGTATTTAAAGCAACAGAGCCATTAAAATTATTTAGAGCATTAAACCCAACTCTAAAAGTAGCAGAATCCCCAACTTGAATATTTTGTGATGCAGGGCTAACAGTTAAAGAAAAATCTGCTGCATTTGCTCCACTACGAGACACTTTCATTGCTCTAATTGCATTATTAAAAGTGTCTAAAACAAATAAATTTCCATCATCATCTAAAGCTAATCCATGTGGACTACTTAGTTTTGCCTGTGTAGCATTACCACCATCACCACTAAAACCAGTAACACCAGTTCCAGCTATTGTAGTAATTATGCCTGTCTGCACATCAACTCGACGAATTCGGTCATTTTCTGTATCAGCAATAAATAAATTGCCACTGCCATCAACTACAATACTTTTAGGTAAATTCAAGCTTGCCATAGCAGCTTGTCCACCATCGCCACTAAAGCCAGCTTGACCATTTCCTGCTACTGTAGTAATTACACCATTTCTATCTATCTTACGCACCTTATTTGCGTCATTGTCTACTAGAAATAAATTTCCAGCACTATCCATTGCTAAAGCTCTAGGGAAGGTTAGTTGAGCCATCTTAGCTTGTCCACCATCCCCAGCCGATCCTGGCATGCCTGTCCCAGCAATTGTTGTGATAATTCCTGTTGAAAAGTCTAGTTTACGTATTCGTCGGTTATCTGAATCAGCAATTATTAAATTGCCATCATTATCTATAACTAACCCATAAGGAGAATTTAACCGCGCTTTAGTAGCATCAGCACCATCACCACTAAAACCAGCCATACCAGTCCCAGCTATAATTGTACTATTACCTGTTGCTAAATCTACTTGACGGATTACGTTGTTACTAGTATCAGCAACATATAGAGTATTTTCATCTAATGCAATGCCTCGAGGAAATTTTAAATTTACATCTAATGCAGCATCAACTAAAGCTCTAATTTCATCATCCATTGAGCCATCATCATCGTCATCCCGTCATCTCACGCCACCATCATCGCCATCATCATCGCCATCATCATCGCCATCATCATCGCCATCATCGTCGCCATCATCACCATCATCATCGCCATCGTCATCCCCTGAATCATCATCATCATTATCACCATCATCTTCATCAAATTCATTGCCAAAATCATCATCTTCCTCATTAGGATCTATATCATCATCTCCAGCAAGCGTATCAGCAACACCTCGGTTTATATCTAGCAAAACAATTCGGTTATTAAAGGTATCAGCAACATAAATAACTCCATTGCTGTCTATTGTCATTGCTTCAGGATAATCAAAACGTGTATCAGAAATAGCACCTCTTGGTGTAAAACTACTAGTACCATTACCAGCAATTGTTGAAATTATTCCTCCATTAGAAACTTGACGGACTCGGTTATTTCCTGTGTCTGCAATAAATAAAGCACCTAAACCATTAACAGCAATAGCTTTAGGAATATTTAAGGTAGCATTAGTGGCTGAACCTCCATCACCACCAAAAGCAAATAGTCCACTACCAGCAACCGTAGTTATTACACCTGTTCTGGCATCTACTCGGCGAATCCGACTATTACCACTATCAGCAATAAAGATATTTCCAAAAATATCTACAGTAAAATCTTCCGCAGAACTTATTTGAGCATTGGTAGCAGGCCCACCATCACCACTAAAACCTTTTATTCCAGTACCTACAACTGTATTAATATTTCTACTAGTGGCATCAATTCGACGAATCCGGTTAATAGCTGATCCAAGAATAAAAATGTTATTAGCGGCATCTACTGCTATAACTTCTACTGCTCCAATCGCAGCACTGCTAGCCAATCCTCCATCCCCTGTAACAGTTGTGCTTCCAGTGCCAGCAATTGTTGAAATCATCCCTGTTTGTGCATCAACCCTTCGGACTCTGTTATTGCCTGTGTCAGCAATTAATATGTTGCCTAAACTATCAATTGCTATACCTTGAGGAAACCTAAGAGATGCTGCTGTAGCTAAACCATTATCTCCACTAAAACCATTTGTTCCATTACCAGCAACCGTAGTAATTACCCCAGTAATAGCATCTACTCTCCGAATTCGACTATTACCAAAATCAGCAACAAAAATATTTCCTGATGAATCAACAGCAATACTCTTAGGTAAATTTAAGCTAGCAGCTAAAGCTGAACCTCCATCACCGCTAAAACCTCTAACACCATTACCAGCAATTGTAGTTATTACCCCAGCACTATCTATAGAGCGAATCCGATGATTAGACGAATCAATAACTAAAGTATTGCCCATTCCATCAATTACTATGCCTTCAGGACGATTTAAGCTAGCTTCTAAAGCATTGCCTCCATCACCTAAAAATGGAATACCACCAGCAAAAGTAGTAATATTGCCATTTGGCAAGCCATCAAATGGATCAGAAAAAACTCTAAATGGTCTTTGAATTACTCCCCCGCGAGTACGAATTGAAAGCGTCCTAATACCAGGAGCATCTTGATTAGGAACTGTAAAACGTAGCCTAGTTGAACTTTCTATTATTGCGTTAACAACTTTGTCACCTAAAATCACATCGCTTTCTGGAGCAAAATTTTTACCTGTAACTATGATTTCCGTTCCACCTCCTAAACGGTCACTATCTTGTGTCATATTAATAATTTGAGGTGCGCCAATAGTAATAACTTTTACTGCTTCTGAATCATTTCTAGCATTTGAGTCTAATACAAAAGTTTGCGTTCCTTGAACCACTACACTAGCAGCTTGACCAAAACTTACTCCAGGTTGAGCAAGTGAAATCATTTGCCGTTGATTTGGATTATCAGTAATTAATTTTGCTCCAGATTTATCAACTACATAAATATTCCCAACTCCATCAACACTTATTGAAGTAGGCTCATTAAATTCAAATTCATTGTCTACTAATGGTTCAATGTCTTGTGTAGCCGTTTGTGCAATTGGCCCAACAGTTCTTACTTTACCATCTAAAGAAACCGACCTAATTCGTCCATTACCTGTATCTGCAACTAATAAAACAGGTTGCTGAGAACCAAAAAAACTAGTATTGCTGGCTTGAACGCTAATAGCTGTTGGACGGCTAAAAAGGGCTGCTCTGCCCTGACCATCAGCCTTTCCTGCCATTCCTGGCTGACCAGCCAAAAGTCGCACTTCTTTTTTATCAAAATTTGCTACATAAATTGCATTATTTCCTGTATCAACTATATAAACATTCCCACCAGCATCTATTGCAATACCTTGAGGTGCATTAAAAGCAGCTTGTTCAAATGGAGTTACATCATTGTTATTAATTCCTTGGCTGCCATTTCCTAATATTGTTGCTACTTGATCATTAAAACCAATTTTACGAATACTATGATTTAATGTGTCAGCAACATAGGTTCCACCCTCTGAACGATTATCTACAGCAATTGCTGTTGGGCCAGCAAAAAGGGCTTGTGTCCGTTCTCCATCTGTTCTTCCACGACTTCCCATACGACCAGCAAAAACTTGTGCTGGTGCATTAGCATTATTTTTTTTATAAACAACATTAGATATAGGATCGCTTAAGTAAATTGAACCTTGGGCATCTACTTTGGTATCACCTGGTACTTTTATAGCATTACTATTATCTACTCTAGTGACTATCACAAAAGTTGATACACTTTGACTACCCATTCTTGCTGTAATTGTTGCATAACCTCGTTGCAACCCTGATACCATGCCTGTTTGAGCATCTACATTAGCAATGTCTGGACTATCAGAAGTAAAGTTGCTCCCGTTACACTCTGTCCATTACTTGTCAATAATCTTAGTTGTATTTGCCTGCCCTCATTTAATACTGGATTAGGATCTTGATCAGAGCCAACTAATACTAAAGAACTACTTTGAAATGGCATAACAGGAAAAAATAAAAAGTGTTTCTTGTGACCAGACATTAAAGCTTCATAAGAAAACACTATTGGAATCAATAACAAAACTGTAAATATGACTGAAATTCGTAAAAATTTTTTTCTCATAGCACCACCCTTTTTTATTCTTATGCAATTGATTAGCTTTTTATGGTTTGTTAGCAATTTCTAAGCAATAAAAACAAAGTATCTGTTAGGAAAAGTTAAACTGCAAGTTTTAATTATTCATCTACAAAAATTTCTTATTGCTAAATTAATAATTAAGTTATTAAAATCTATTATCCTACCTTTTTCTTTTATTTGAATACCTTTTATAACTACATTTTTTTGTAAAGTAAAAATTTTTTAAGTGATTTTACAAAATAAAAAATAGGCTTTTATGCTAGACTTTAGACAAATTAACAAACTTTCTAACTTTGTTTTATTTGGTTAACTCGTAATTTTAATATATTAACAATAATATATCAGGTAATATTATGGCAGCATATCTTCATCTAGCTTATCTTTTTGCTACAGTATTTGGCGTAGGAGTAATGGCTTTAGATCTATTAGGAGTATTTGTTCACACTACAGATGGAGCAACTGATTCAGCCAATGATGGCTCACACGTTGATGATGTTTCTCAAGCTGATGCCAATCATACAAATACTGACCACTCATCTGACCATGGTTCTGCTAATACTAATCACCTGCCTATTTTATCTATTTTAAGATACTTACGGATGTTTGTTTATTTTTGTGCTGGTTTTGGGCCTCTAGGTTTAATAGCTGAATTTAATGGCTCGTCCTTGATAGCAACTCTAGCTTGGTCACTTTTAGGAGGTATTACTAGCACCACCCTTGGATTACTTATGTTTAGACTTCAAAGAAAAGACCTAGATTCTACTGTTAAAACAGAAGATCTTTTCCTAGGTCAAGCTCAAGTAATAGTCCCTATTACTAACGGAAATATGGGTAAAGTACGCATTCATATTGGTCAATCTGTTGCTGAAAGATATGCCTTAGCAGAAAATTCCTTAGAATCATTTCATAAAGATGCTATGGTAGAAGTTATAAGAGTAACAGACGAATGCGTTTATGTTCGTCCTGCCACAACTGATCATCTCGTAAGTAAAATAACCAAACCAAAGCCAACTCAACAATTGCAAAAATAAAGTTGGTTTTCTTTAGCCAAGTTAACTAAAGTTAACTTATTAATTAAAAATAGTCTTGCTAAATAACTTAGGAGGAACAATGGATTTAGTCTTGATGCTAAAATCAGACTTAGGAAACGCCTTACCCTTTTTAATGCTATTTCAATTAGACCTTTTCTTTGTTTTTGGTGCAGGTTTTGCAGTAGTACTATTCTTTACTGCGGTAAGTCTCCTACAGTCTATTATCAGAGTTTGCCCACCTAATCAAGTACTAGTAGTTACTGGTGCTAAAACCCTTATTAATGGTAAAGAATATGGATTTCGTATCCAAAAGGGAGGCTGGACTTATGTCATCCCTTATTTACAAAGTGCGCAAACTTTAGACCTAAGTATTCTACCTATAAATGTAAAAATTGAAGGAGTTAATTCTGCTAATGGTATTACGGTAGGTGCAGACGCTACAGCCTGTGTTTGTGTTGATGACAAGGATGAAGTTTTGCTTTATTCAGCAGTAGAAAGATTAATGGGGAAATCTCGTAGAGAAATTCAAGAGCAAATACAACAAACAATGGTAGGTAATTTTCGAGGTGCGCTTAACAAAACCACACCTTTACAAGCAATTGGTATGGAAGAAGACCGCACAGATGAAAGTAGTGCTAGTAGTATGTTAGTTCGCTCATCCCCAGGTGCTTTAGTAGTCCAGGATGGTGAACGCGCACATTTTCGCCACGAATTACTAAAAGATAGTAGCCAAGATTTAAGCACCTTTGGAATGAGAGTAGTTTCTGTTTCACTACAAAAAATTTGGGACACATCTAATTACATAGCTAATCTTGCTAGTAAAACTTTATCTCAAAAACGGCAAGAAGTTGAAATTCAAGAAGCCCGCTTACATGCTAGAGCCGAGCAAGCCGAATCAGATTCCTCTCGCCGACAAATGATTGCAATCAATCAAGCAAATGAAAAAATTCTTGCTGCTCAACAACAACTAGAAGTTTTTCGCCGTGAATGTGATGCTTCAATAGAAAGAACCCGACTAGAAGCTGATAGTGCTATTGCTTTAGCTATGAGCGAAGGCGAAAAAAAGGTTCAAGAAGCAATGATTGAACTACAACAACTAAAAAATATCTCTCAAGTTACTTTAGAAGCAGAAGCTAAAAAACGTGTTGCTGAAATTCGTGCTGAAGGCGAAAGCGAAGCTATTCGTATTTTCCAAGAATTGCAAAACAACTTACTAAAACAAAAAGTAAATTTAATTGCTCAAAATGGCGATTCTGCTAAAACAGCTATCTTTGTCCAACAGCATTTAGCCCAACTTTTTGAAGCTTATCAAGAACATGTTCAAGGTTTAGGTGTAGATAACTTAGTTATAATGGATCCAGAAAAAGGATTTAATGGCGTAGTTAATCAGTGGGCCAGAAGCACTAGTAGATTTTCTAAAGCACTTTGAACAGGGCTTTGGAATTAGTGTCCGTGATCTATTAGCTCTTACCAATAAAACAACTACAGATTCAAAATAAGGAGGCTTTATGGGTGGATTTTTTATTGCTTTAATAGCTTTAGTTGGTATCTCTCTACTTGCACAAGTAATTACTAAAATGAAAATTGTAGGAGCTAATGAACTAGCTGTTATCGCTGGCAAAGGTCAAGATGGCCTTTCAACTATTCGTGGTGGCCGCGTTTTTGTCTTACCTCTAATTAATAGCTTTTACAAAATGGACTTAAGACCCCAAACTACTACTGTAACAGTAGAATCAGCAATTGCTGAAGGTGTTGTTCCTCTAACAGTTGTAGCAACTGTTAGTTTTACTGTCGCTTCTTCGCCTACAGGTATTCAAAATGCTATCCGTAGGATCTTAAATATGACCTACCAATGGGAGGAACTCCGCTATATTGCTAACTCAATTATTGAAGGGCATTTGCGAGACTCTATTGCTACAATGACTCCAGAACAAGTAATGACAGATAAAGATATTCTAGTCCAAAATATGATTCGTGTTTGTAAAACAGACCTTGAAGGCATTGGACTAGAAATTACTGCTATGAACATTGCCGATGTTGAAGACCATCGTTTAGATGGTGTTAGTGAACCAGAACTCTACATTGCGTTACTTAAAAGAATCCAAGCAGCTAACGCTGAAACTCAAGCCCGTGAAGCTCAAGCCCTTAGCACCGCAGCATCTAAAGAAGCTAGTGAAGGTCAACGTGCTGAAACTACAGTTCGTAAATTAAATAATGAAAAAGAAGCCTTAGCTACACAAGTTAGAGTAAGTATTGCAGCAGAAAAACAACGTTCTGCAATCGGGGTTGAACAAGCTAGCCGTAATGCAGAAGCAAAAGTTGCTGGTATTAAAGCCCAAATTGAAGCCGAAAAACGCAAAGTTGAAATGTTACAAGCTAAATTCCGTGCAGAAATGATTGTCCCCATTCAAGCCGAAAAAGAAAAAACCATTCTTTCTGCTAAAACTAGAGCAGCAACCTTCCAAGGTCGCGCTCAAGCTGAACTAGATCAACTTAAAAACACTATAGAAATCCTAGAACAAGGCGGTCAATCAGCTAAACAAACCTATATAATTGAAAACTTTGAAAAGTTTATGAAACCCTTTGCACAAACTTTGTCGCTCTTTCCAGTTAAACAAAGTACCGTTATTTCTGGTGCTAACCAGTCTCATTCCCCTATATCAGCAATTCATCCTCACCCAATTGAACAAGAAAAAGCTCGTTTACTCCAACAAGCTTTTTATCAAGAAACTCCTAAACTACCAAATCCTCCTAAAGTAAACCTATCTACCTCAATAGCTAAGTCAAACCCCAATAATGCTAATTTGCCTGTTGCTGAGGATTTAGAATTAGATATAACTTAATTTGTAATTAATATTACTTAGGCTCACAATATCGTTATGGGTTTAATTATTAGCAACCTATAACGATATTTCTATTTTTAGCTAAAACGTCTTGAGCTAAAAAGACATTCTCCTATAAGTATATAGTAACTCTACCGCCAATAATTTACCTTATCCTAAAATTTAAATCACAAGTAAGTGCTAGACTTGACATAGTCTAGATCTATGGCTATCTTGTTTGTACTAATAGAAATCTATGTCAAATTCTATTATCAATTCTAAAATCAAAATTTCCTATAAATCTAAATTAATAACAAACCTCGTAGTTATTAATGATAGTCTTATTTTTAAAAGTAAAGTATTTTGGGAGGAATAAATGAACCCCATTTTTGATATTAATAAATTTGTTGAAAAATCTGGCCCGCTAAATTTAAGCGGTGTTGAGTGGTCAAAAGCTAAAGATTATCCACTTACCGAATCAGAAATAAGATGTATTACCTATATGTTAGATGTAGAAAGTTATACTGTAGCTTATTTAAGAGATTTAGTTAATAGTAGTGCAATTAAACAAGATAAAGATATGGCAGAATTTATCCCTTGTTGGGCATATGAAGAAGGTTTTCATAGTCGAGCATTACAAAAGTTTATCGATGCAGCAGGTGTTAAACTTGATCCAAACTACACACCAAGCTATCAACGCCCAGAACGCCTATTTGAAACCTTAAAAGATATTGGAGCAGCTATTATTTCTCGTATCCTCCCTGATTTTACTACTGTTTACTTAACTTGGGGAGCAATTCAAGAATTAACCACCCTTAGTGGCTATAGAAATGTTGCCCGTAAAAGCCAAAATAAAGTATTAATAGATGTCCTAGAACGTATTATGCGCGATGAAGCAAGACATTTTGGTTTTTACTACAATAAAGCAATGCTCCGCTTAAAAGATTCTCCTAAAGCTCAAAAATTAACATCCTTGATGGTAAAAAACTTTTGGCTACCTGTTGGAGCAGGTATCAAAAGCGATGATGATGTTGCTTTTATTATTGCTTATGCTTTTGGAGATGAACCAGGCCAAAAAACAGTCCGTCATATTGATACAACCATTGCTCGATTGCCTGGACTAGATTGGTTTAATCGAATGGAACTTTATGCAAAACAAAGTTGTCAACGATATCTAGATCAAGCTCCCTGGCAAATACAACCTGCCACTTAATATTTATATTTTCTTATGAAAAATGAACCTTTATTGCCCCACAAAATAGGTATCTATGTTTCTAATGATCAGACTGCTGTTGATATTGGAGATGTACTAAAAATTTCTCATACAAATGGCTTATATTTTGCTGAAATAATTGCAATTGAAACAGGTGACGCAGGAGAAGCTTTGATCTTTCAATATATTAAAGCCTCTCCTGAATTTGAATCTGCTCCCACTTTTACCTTAAAACAACCTTTTTCTGAAAAAGAATAATTATTTAGTAACTCTAATTAGGCTAATACTTTTATGGTTCTGCGCTTATCTATCTTTTTGATCTTTTTAAGTCTTTTAGTTAACTCTTTTGTCTTTGCTCAAGGAGAAATTATTCATAGTGACGCAGAAAAATACTTAGAGGTTTTAAGAGAAGAACAAGCAGAACTAGATTTTCAGCTAAAACATAAAGAAATCTCTCATCAAATCTATAAACGGGCTTCCACACGTATTAGCATACTTAAAGAGTTAATAACCAAGTATGGTCAAGATAGCGAACAATACAAAATGCCTGAATATCATGTTGCTATAGAAAAAGACCTAGAACTTTTTATCCTTGATGGTCAAAAAAAACTAAAAAATGCTAAACCTAATCAAATTATTGATAAAAATTGGCGTTTTGTTAAAACTATTACTAGAGGCGAAACTTTTTATATACTAGAAAGACTTAATAATAACCCTTAAATTTGAGATAAAACATGAAAATATTTCTTTCTTTTTTCTTATTGTTTTTTTCACTGTTTTCTATCAAAATTTCAATTGCTCAAAATCCTGTTCAAAATCCTACTGTAACAGCTAATTCTTCCACATCAAATAACTTAAAACCTTATAAATTAGCTTCTGCTCAAGAATTAATGGAAGAACTTTGTAGCGTCCCTCTTGATAATAACGAGCGAGAGAACTTTATGGTTAAACTCTTTATACAAGCAGGGGCAAAAGAAACCGACATCCAACGCCAAGCCATAGATATTTCCGAAAACCCAATTCATAATATTTACTTAGTCAAACCAGGACAAACTAAAGATGTTATTGTTATTGGCGCACATCTAGATCATGTTGCTGTTGGTCAAGGTGTCATAGATGATTGGTCAGGAGTTTGTGCTGTTACTAATATTTATCAAGCTATAAAAGATATTCCAACCCAACATACTATTATATTTATTGGGTTTACAAGCGAGGAAAAAGGTCTTCTTGGCTCAAAAGCTTATGTTCGATCTCTTTCAGAAAAAACCAAAGCACTACATAAATATATGATAAATTTAGAATGTCTGGGCCTTTCAGAATCTTTAATTTGGGTAAATGGCTCAGATAAAGAATTAGTAGACATAGCCCATAGCGTAGCTCAAAAAGAAAACCTACCTTTAGAAAATCATACCCTTCAAGGTGTTGGGGCTGATTCGAATTCATTTCGTGCTGCTAATATCCCTGCTATTACAATAGATGGCTTACCTGTTAACAAATTTTCTTATATACATTCAGCAGATGATAAATGTGAAAATGTAAACCAAAGTTTTTACTATAATTCTTATCGCTTAGCTGTAAATTATTTATTAGAATTAGACAAAATAACTACTAAAAACAATGAATAATCAAAAAATTATTATTGAAGATTTACTAGCTTTAACCTTAGCAATAAAAAACCAATTAGAGTTTTATCAAGAAATTGGTGTAACTGACATTACTCCTAGTAACTATTTGCTACCAAATCATTCTAGTGTAATTAACCATTCCAAAGATTTTTTAGAGTTAACCGATATGGCTAAAAAAAAACATGTCTTCATCAACCGACCAGCTATCACTATTTGAAACGGATTCTCCAAAACCTAACCCAATAGGCACATCATCCATAAAAACATCTGTAAATCGTTCTTTAGGTAAAACTACATTAGCTGCAATTCGTGCAGAAGTGGGCCATTGCTGTGGGCTATGTCCTCAAGCAACCCAAATAGTATTTGGCGAAGGTAATCCACAAGCAGAACTAATGTTTATTGGTGAAGCACCAGGAGCCGAAGAAGACGCAACTGGTCGGCCATTTGTTGGAGCAGCAGGAAAATTACTAGATAAAATTATTTCTGCTATAGGCTTTAAGCGCGAAGATGTCTATATAACCAATGTTGTTAAATGTCGTCCACCTAACAACCGTAAACCTACAAATGATGAAATGTCAGCTTGTGAGCCTTTTTTATTTAATGAAATAGAACTTGTTAAACCTAAACTTATTGTCACTCTAGGAGCAACTCCTCTTACTTGTTTGTTAGATATAAAAGAAGGTATTACCAAAATACGAGGCCAATTTTATGATTTCCAAGGCATTCCCGTAATGCCAACCTTTCATCCTGCTTTTCTTTTAGGTGTCCCTGAAAAAAAACGCGAAGTTTGGGAAGATATGAAACAAGTTATGAATAAATTAAAGGAAATAAGAAAACTCTAAAGCATAGGTTTAGAAATAATTTATATAGAGAGAAAAATGAAGAAAGATGAAGAAAAGAAAAAGAAGATTAAGGAAGAAAAAATATGATTTAAAAAGATAAAATCCGGCGACTACCTACTTTCCCACCTCCCTGCGAAGGCAGTATGATCGGCTCCAGAGGGCTTAACTTCCGTGTTCGGGATGGGAACGGGTGTGGCCCCTCCGATAGGGTCACCGGAAACTCTTTTACAATAACTAAGCCGTTAGTCATTGTAGCTAACTTCTATAAGCTTTTTTTTCTTTATTTAACAAAAAGCTTACCATTAGCAATATCCTTTTTATTTAATTGTAAATATCTTTTTTAACTCTTTTGTTTCTTTGATTTTGAATAAGCAAAAATTTCTTTAAGTATTTCTTAGCGTCTTTTTTAATTGACTTTTCCAAAAGCAACTTCATTGCTCTACAACACTTAACTTACTTACTTTTTTATTTTCTTTTGATTAATCAAAAGACAACCAATAGCAAAAGTAGTGGTCAAGCCGATGGGTCATTAGTACTGGTCAGCTTAGTATGTCACCACACTTACACTCCCAGCCTATCTACGTGGTAGTCTTCCACGAGCCTCTTGGGGAAACCTCATCTCCGGACGAGCTTCACACTTAGATGCATTCAGCGTTTATCTCTACCTAGCTTAGCTACCCTGCGACTACCGTTGGCACGATAACAGGTACACCAGTGGCTAGTCCAACCCGGTCCTCTCGTACTAAGGTCAGCATCCGTCAAGTTTCCTACGCCCACACCAGATAGGGACCGAACTGTCTCGCGACGTTCTAAACCCAGCTCACGTACCGCTTTAATTGGCGAACAGCCAAACCCTTGGGGACCTTCTTCAGCCCCAGGATGCGATGAGCCGACATCGAGTGCCAAACCTGAGCGTCGATGTGAACTCTTGGCTCAGATCAGCCTGTTATCCCCGGAGTACCTTTTATCCTTTGAGCGACGGCTCTTCCATACGACACCGCCGGATCACTAAGCCCTGCTTTCGCACCTGCTCGACTTGTTTGTCTCACAGTTAAGCTAGTTTTTGCCTTTGCACTCTATGGGTGATTTCCAAACACCGTGAACTAACCTTCGGAAGCCTCCGTTACATTTTGGGAGGCGACCGCCCCAGATCAAACTACCCGCCTGATAGTGTCCCTCTCCCTGTGAGGGAGTAGGTTAGAACCCGAACAATGCAAGGGTGGTATCTCACCGTTGACTCCGCCAAGCCCTAAAGCCTGACTTCTCAGTCTCCCACCTATCCTGCGCATCCACTGCCCAGATTCACTACCAAGTTATAGTAAAGGTTCACGGGGTCTTTCCGTCTTGTTGCGGGTAACCGGCATCTTCACCGGTACTACAAATTCGCTGTGCTACTCGTTAAGACAGTTGCCAGATCGTTACGCCATTCGTGCAGGTCGGAACTTACCCGACAAGGAATTTCGCTACCTTAGGACCGTTATAGTTACGGCCGCCATTCACTGGGGCTTCAATTCAAAGCTTCGCCTTTCGACTAACCTCTCCTTTTAACCTTCCAGCATTGGGCAGGCGTCAGCCCCCATACCTCCTCTTACAGAGTTTGCGGAGACCTGTGTTTTTAGTAAACAGTCGCCTGGCACTCTTCACTGCGACTTACTCTTTCAAGTAAGCACCCCTTCTCCCTAAGTTACGGGGTTAATTTGCCGAGTTCCTGAACGAGTATTCTCACATCCGCCTTAGGATTCTCTCCCCACCTACCTGTGTCGGTTTGCGGTACGGTTAGACTTCAAGCTCGCTAACGAGGTTTTTCTTGGCAGCCCCTCAGATCCACTTTATTGGCTTCCGAAGAAGCCTTCGCTTACAGGCTTGATGTATTGTAGAGTGGATTTACCTGCCCTACCATCTTGCCTGCTCAAACCACACTTCCATCCGTGGTCTGTTCCTTGGCACTGCGTCCCCCAAGCTCAAACGCTTGTTTCTAGTACAGGAATATTCACCTGTCTTCCATCGACTACGCCTTTCGGCCTCGCCTTGAGTGCCGACTAACCCTGAGCAGACGAACTTTACTCAGGAAACCTTAGGTTTTCGGCGGCCGGGATTCCCACCCGGCTTTGCGCTACTTATGCCGACAAAGTCTTTTCTCAACGCTCCACTTTAGCACTAGCCTCTCGACTAGCACCGCCTTTTCAGTACGGCTTCTACGCTGTTGAGAATGCTCTCCTACCACTACAGAACTTTTTCTCTCTTATCAAATACTAATCTAATTTATTAGATAAAATTAATACTTAATAAGTGAGAAATTCTATAATCCAAAGCTTCGGTGTGTACTTTTAGCCCCGTTATATTGTCGGTGCAGAGTTGCTTGACCAGTGAGCTATTACGCTTTCTTTAAAGGGTAGCTGCTTCTAAGCGAACCTCCTGGCTGTCAGTGCGACTCCACTTCCTTTTCCACTTAAGTACTACTTTGGGACCTTAGCTGTTGATCTGGGCTGTTTCCCTTTCGACGACGAAGCTTAGCCCCCGCCGTCTCACTCCTTTGAAACATTTAGCTGGCATTCAGAGTTTGGTTGGGTTTGGTAAGTTTTTTGACCCCTAGCCCATCCAGTGCTTTACCACCAGTAAATTTATACAAAGGCTGTCCCTAAAGACATTTCGGAGAGAACGAGCTATCACGAGATTTGATTAGCCTTTCACCCCTATCCTCAGTTCATCCAAGTTGTTTTCAACCAACACTGGTTCGGACCTCCACTAAGTGTTACCTTAGCTTCATCCTGACCAAGGATAGATCATCTCGCTTCACGTCAGAATACCACGTACTATTCGCCCTATTCAGGCTCGCTTTCGCTTCGGCTCCATTCCTTAAGAATTTAACCTCGCACATGACATTCACTAGCCGGCTCATTATGCAAAAGGCACGCCGTCAGGGTTTCCCCCTCCGACTGCTTGTAAGCACACGGTTTCAGGTACTTTTAACTCCCCTCACCGGGGTTCTTTTCACCTTTCCCTCACGGTACTACTTCACTATCGGTCGCATAGTAGTATTTAGCCTTAGGAGATGGTTCTCCCAGATTCAGACAAGATCTCACGTGTCCCGTCTTACTCGGGTACGACTTCAATGTTAGATATTTGCTTTCGGATACGAGACTGTCACTCTCTTTGGCCGAACTTTCCAGAACGTTCTCCTAACAAACATCTATCCACCGGAAATTTTCCTTCATTCGCCCCACAACCCCACTAGATAAATCTAATGGTTTAGGCTCTTACCCGTTCGCTCGCCGCTACTTAGGTAATCGTTATTTACTTTCTTTTCCTGTAGGTACTGAGATGGTTCACTTCCTAGTTCGCTTTATCCTGCCTATGTATTCAGCAGGAAATAACTAGTCTTCAACTAGTTGGGTTCCCCATTCGGAAATCTACGGGTTGAGCGGTTGCTTGCACCTAACCGTAGCATATCGCAGCTTTGCCACGTCCTTCATCGCCTCTATGCGCCTAGGCATCCACCGTATGCTCTTAGTAGCTTGACCATTACTTTTGCTTTTGTCTGTCTCATCGACTGTCAAAAACAATACTTTAATACTTTCGTTCAGTTAATTGCTGTTACAACGAATTTGCTTTCTTAACTTAAAACTAAGAAAGACTCTCTAATAAAATACTTTACAGACGTTTTTTGCCTATTCAATTTTCAAAGACCGCTTCAAAACTAGTGTTTTGAGAGTTTAACTTTTGAAACAATCAATTAATCAAATTAATTGACAATTAGATGAGTTAATGGAGGTGAACGGAGTCGAACCGATGACCCCTGCTTACAAAACAGGTGCTCTGCCAACTGAGCTACACCCCGTGATGGTGGGCCGGGAGATTTGAACTACCGACCTCACGCTTATCAGGCGTGCGCTCTAACCAACTGAGCTACAGGCCCTATGTTAGAGCCTTTTGGCTCATCTTATTGATGTTTCAAAACTGAACAGGTAAGAATTAAGTTAGTCACTTGTGAGTGTAAACTGATGTTATGGTCGTGACTCCAATAACATTTTTCCTTTAGAAAGGAGGTGATCCAGCCACAGGTTCTCCTACAGCTACCTTGTTACGACTTCACCCCAATCATGAACCATACCGTGGACACTTGCTTCCCTTGCGGGTTGGCTCGGCATCTTCTAGTACAGCCCACTTTCGTGATGTGACGGGCGGTGTGTACAAGACCCGGGAACGTATTCACCGCAGCATGTGATCTGCGATTACTAGCGATTCCAACTTCATGAGGTCGAGTTGCAGACTACAATCCGAACTGAGGATGCTTTTATGAGATTGGCTCCACCTCGCGGTCTCGCTTCTCTTTGTACCATCCATTGTAGCACGTGTGTAGCCCTGGGCATAAAGGCCATGATGACTTGACGTCGTCCCCACCTTCCTCCAATTTATCATCAGCGGTTCTACTAGAGTTCTCAGCTTTCCTGTTAGCAACTAGCAGTAAGGGTTGCGCTCGTTGCGGGACTTAACCCAACATCTCACGACACGAGCTGACGACAGCCGTGCAGCACCTTGTTTCGAGTCTCCGGTTTCCCTTCGACGACTCCGTTTTGCAGAGTCTTCTCTCACATTCTAGCCCAGGTAAGGTTCTTCGCGTTGCGTCGAATTAAACCATATGCTCCACCGCTTGTGCGGGTCCCCGTCAATTCCTTGAGTTTCAGTCTTGCGACCGTACTCCCCGGCGGATGACTTATCGCGTTAGCTCCGGCACGCCGGGACTTAAAACCCGACACACCAAGTCATCATCGTTTAAGGCTAGGACTACCAGGGTATCTAATCCTGTTTGCTCCCTAGCTTTCGCGCCTCAGCGTCAGTGTTGGCCAGTTGCCCGCCTTCGCCTCCGGTGTTCCTCCTGATATCCACGCATTTCACCGCTACACCGAGAATTCCGGCAACCCCCTTCCACACTCTAGTCGACTAGTATCGAACGACCTGCCTAGGTTAAGCCTTGGTATTTTACATTCGACTTAGTCTGACCGCCTACGCGCCCTTTACGCCCAATAATTCCGAACAACGCTTGCCCCCGGTATTACCGCGGCTGCTGGCACGGAGTTAGCCGGGGCTTACATTAGTACCGTCATCGCTTGCAGTATTAGTACAAACTTATTCTTTCCTAATTTACGAAGTTTACATTCCGAAAAAATTTTCATCCTTCACGCGGCGTTGCTGGGTCAGCCTTTCGGCCATTGCCCAAAATTCCCCACTGCTGCCTCCCGTAGGAGTCTGGCCCGTATTTCAGTGCCAGTGTGGCCGACCGCCCTCTCAGGCCGGCTACTGATCGTCGCCTTGGTGGGCCTTTACCCCGCCAACTAGCTAATCAGCCGCGAACTCCTCTACAGGCGAGAGGTCTTACGATCCCCCTAGATTTTATGCGGTATTAGCCTTCCTTTCGGAAAGTTATTCCCCACCCGCAGGTAGATTATTCACGTGTTACTCGCCTGGCGCCACTCTACTCAGGATTGCTCCCTTGCGTTCGACTTGCATGTATTAGGCACGCCGCCAGCGTTGATTCTGAGCCAAGATCGAACTCTCAGTCAAAAAATCTTTTTGCTTTTATTAGTCTTATCTCAAGACTAAACAGTTTTGCATATCTTGGCTATTGTTTACTTCTCAAAAAATGACGTGTGATTACTTCTTACCTATTCAGTTTTCAAACATCAATATTTAATATTTATTCTTAAATATTTTTTATAAAGAACTTGTGCTTTAGAATAATTAATTCCGTATTCAGATTTAATTTTTTTCTACCGCCGGAAAGTTTTGATTATACTTTTTTATTTCTTTTCGTCAACTTTTTTTTTTCCGGCTTTTTTTTAACTTCTTCCGAAAACTTTTCATTGACTTCTAGCTTCTAAAACCATCTTAAACAATTAAAGCAAAAATACCTTTAAGCTTAGTTTTCACTAAGTTTTAAGTTAGTTTTGTTGTTAGGACCTTCTTGCAAATAGCTTTTGAGGTTACTACCTTTTTACTTGCAGCGTTTGTTAGATCTCCTACTGCTTTTTCTTTGCAACTCCTTTTTTCCTCAAAATTTTTATTTCGTTAGAAAACGTAAGCTTTAAGAATTTGTTTTGTAATAGCTCAAAGCGAAGGTGTGACTATATAGATCATAGTTTTTGTTGTCCAACACTCGAAGATTTCCGGGTTTTGCCGGAAAGTATAAGTTAATTAAAACAATAAAGGGTTTAAGCTTAGCTAAGTGTTTGAACTCATTATCTTCATTATATTCAAGTAAATTGAAGATGTTTAATTAAAGTTTTCTTTCATAGCCTGTTTGCTAGCTCTAAGCAATTAAACTAAAAGCATTTGGAGTATTTTTCATCAGATCTTGGGCAGATAGTTCAACTATTAAGAATATTTT
>JADJPF010000022.1:497500-498919 GCA_016713405.1 Blastocatellia bacterium | reverse complement strand
TTTCCAAGGCATTCCCGTAATGCCAACCTTTCATCCTGCTTTTCTTTTACGTGTCCCTGAAAAAAACGCGAAGTTTGGGAAGATATGAAACAAGTTATGAATAAATTAAAGGGAAATAAGAAAACTCTAAAGCATAGGTTTAGAAATAATTTATAGAGAGAAAATGAAGAAAGATGAAGAAAAGAAAAAGAAGATTAAGAAGAAAAAATATGATTTAAAAAAATAGAATCCGGCGACTACCTACTTCCCAACCTCCCAACGAGAAGGCAGTACATGATCGGCCCCAGAGGGCTTAACTTCCGTGTTCGGGATGGGAACGGGTGGGCCCTCGATAGGGTCACCAGAACTCTTTTACAATAACTAAGCCGTTAGTTATTGTAGCTAACTTATAAGTTTTTCTTTATTTAACAAAAGCTTACTATGCTAATATCTTTTTATTTAATTGCAAATATCTTTTTCTCTTTTTTTCTTTGATTTGAATAAGCAAAATTTCTTTAGAGTACTTCTTAGCTCTTTTTAATTGACTTTTCCAAAAGCAACTTCATTGCTCTACAACACTTAACTTCTTACTTTTGTATGTCTTTTTGATTAATCAAAAGACAACCAATATAAAAGTAGTGGTCAAGCCGATGGGTCATTAGTACTGGTCAGCTTAGTGTGTCACCACACTTACACTCCCAGGCTTCCTCTACGTGGTAGTCTTCCAGAGCCTCTTGGGAACCCTCTCTCCCTGGACGAGCTTCACTTGTAGTACATGTATCGGCGTTTATCTCTACCTAGCTTAGCTACCCTGCGATTACCGTTGGCACGATAACAGGTACACCAGTGGCTAGTCCAACCCGGTCCTCTCGTACTAAGGTCAGCATCCGTCAAGTTTCTACGCTCCACCAGGGGACCGGACTTTCTCGCGACGTTCTGAAACCCGCTCCGTACCGCTTTGATTGGCGAACAGCCAAACCCTTGGGGACCTCTTCATCCCCAGGATGCGATGAGCCGACATTGAGTGCCACAGTGTGAGCGTCGATGTGAACTCTTGGCTCAGATCAGCCTGTTATCCCCGGAGTACCTTTTATCCGTTGAGCGACGGTCTTCCATACGACACCGCCGGATCAAAGCCCCTGCTTTCGCACCTGCTCGACTTGTTTATCTCACAGTTCGCTATTGTTTTGCCTTTGCACTCTATGGGTGATTTCCAAACTTCCTGAACTAACCTTCGGAAGCCTCCGTTACATTTTTGGGAGGCGACCCTCCAAACTACCCGCCTGATAGTGTCCCTCTCCCTGTGAGGGAGTAGGTTAGAACCCGAACAATGGGCATGGGTGGTATCTCCCGTTGACTCCGCCAAGCCCTAAAGCCTGACTTCCTCAGTCTCCCACCTATCCTTCGCATCCTCCCAGATTCACTACCAAGTTATAGTAA